>CAMCAC010000031.1 GCA_945872305.1 Candidatus Kuenenia stuttgartensis
GACAGGAGCAGGAGCGGGCGCATGGGGCCTCCGGAAGGCCGCGCATGCTGGGGGGCGCCCGGTTGCTTGTCAAAAACACCGGATGCCAGGGACTTAGCCCTGGCATCCGGTGCTTCATTGCTCATTCCTGATGCACGACCCCTGTGTCAAGAGCGTCTTTTCGCAGCGATTCAGCGAGCCCGGCGCCCCTGCTCCCCGGTGACCCGCTCCTTCCGGTAGTAGACCTCCAGGTTGAGGATCGCGTAGCAGGTGCTCAGGACCCGGCCGGTCTCGACGCCGTGCCACGCCACCGCGCCGTCCCAGTCCCAGGAGCCCTGGAAGCAACCCTCCTCGGTACGCTGGGCGTCGATGATGATGTCGCGGACCTTGCCGTTCCAGGCCTTCCACTTGTCGCCGCCGACCTGGAACATGCCCATGGTGTTGTAGTAGGTGTAGTACGAGTTGTAGGTCGCCCACGAGGTCGGCTGCTGGTGCTTCATGACGTGGTTGGCCATGGTTTCGAGCATCACATCGCCGCTGTCATGGCCGAGGAACACGGCGCACACCATGCCGACCGGCGTCATGTCGTGGCTCTTGTTGCTCGGCTTGGTCTCGGAAGCGGTGTCGGTGGCGGCATCCCAGGTGTAGGGGAAGACCGAGTCGCCATAGGCGTCCTTGGGCATCGCCGAGCGGTTGGCGGCGGCCCAGGCCCGGTCGAGCCAGCGCTTGGCGCCGTCGAGCCCGGCCTTGGCCCCGGCCAGGCCCGCCTGGTGCGCCGCCTTGAGGGCCATCACGTTCCAGCCGGTCACCGAGCTGTCATTGCGCGCCGGATTGGCGGTGACGTAGTCCCAGCCGAGGCCGGCATAGGCGCTGTCCGCCGCCTTGGGGTCCTTGGCCTGGCGGGACAGGATCACCGCCAGGGCCTTCTCGCAGGGCTCGCGCAGGTCGGGATCCTCGGTCATGCCGTAGGCCTCGAACAGGGCCTGGGCGGCGATGGCGTGCTCGTAGTTGCGCTTGCCGAGCAGGCCGTCGGCGCCCTGGCGGGCGATCAGCGCATCCAGCCCCTTGCGGATGGTCGCCCGGTAGGTCCCGATCCGGTGGTCGTAGCCGCTGCCGAGGAAGCACAGCAGGGCATACCCGGTCAGGGCCACCGAGGTGTCGCCGCTCTGGTTGACCCCCGGCTCGCACCTGGGGTTCTCCTGGCAGTTGGCGGCATAGGTCACCGCATCCCAGGCGCCGTCGGGGTTCTGATGACGCTTCAGCCAGCGCAGGCCGGAATCGGTGCTGGTGATGGTCTTCCTGGTCAGTCCGTAGGGGGCCCCCGCCCGCTGCCGGCCGCCGGGACCCGGACGGCCCATGCGGCCCTTGGGCGGACCGCCCACCCCGATGAACGCCGCCACGCCCTGGCCGCCCATGGCGCTGTCCGCCAGGGATTCGTCGCCATTCATCTGCTTGGCATCGGAATCGTCGTCGGTCTGGGGAACATCCTGGGGGATCTCCAGGTCGGTGACCGGCGAGGCGACATCGACCTCGACCGTGGTGTCGAGCGGCACGGTCTGCGTGTCCACCGGCATGCGCTCGCGCACCACCGGCTTCTCCTCCGGCTGCATCACCGGGGGCTTGGACGAGATCACCACCGGCGGATAATCGATGGGTTCCGCCATCCGGGTCCACACCCAGTAGGCGAACAGGCAGAGGACGCTGGCGTGGACGGTGCCGGAGACCAGCCAGCCAAGCCAGCCGCGGGACGGCTCGGGCTCGTGGAGGATGTTCGCTTCGGCTTCGCCCTGGTGCGGCTCGCTGGTGGACTGGTGCATGGCTTGGTCCCTCGCCCAGGACCAACGCGCCACCGGACACGCCGTTCATCTCCCTGTATTTTTACACAATTCACGAAAGAGGAACCAGGGGCAAACGCAGCCCCCGGGCGATGGTTCACCACCCGGGGATCGACCGTGCGGCGGGCTCGTCAGGCCGGCTCGGCGTGGACCGCCGGCACGGACGGATCGGACGCCGCCAGGGTGGCCGGATCCGGGAGCAGCGCGCCCGGGCACTCCCGGTGCCAGATCGCATGGAACGGGGCCGGCATGGATTCCGGCCACACGGTCTGCACCCCGTCGATGCGCAGGCCGCGCACGCGGTCGGCGACCACCGCGGCCCGGGCAGCCCGGGCCAACGGCGAGCGGGGGGAGAACTGGAGTCCCTTGGCGGTCAGGCCCCGGGGATGCGGGTCAAATGTCCCCTCGGCCTGGAACAGGACATGGCGCAGGCTGATGTTGTCGAGCCACGACCCCGGCTCAGCGGTGAGCAGGATGCGCCCGCTGGAGCGGCAGATGATGTTCTCGACCAGGACGTTGCGGATCCCGCCCCGGGGCCGGTCATCGTTGATGCGGCACAGATCGATGTGGATCGGTTGGTCGAAATCCCCGTTCGAGGACGCCACCCCGGTGATGTTGCTGACCACGATGTCCTCGAACACCGCGCCGTTGCGGCTGTAGAGGGCGAAGATCGCCACGCTGCGCCGGACCACGCAGTTGGTGAACGCCACCTGGCGCATGTCGTGGAACGACTCCATGGCCCCGAGCTTCAGGGCCCGGCAGTTGGTGGCGATGGTGCAGTTGGTCACCACCACCCGCTCGCAGGGCCGGGAGTCCGGGGTGGTCTTGAGGACGATGGCGTCGTCGCCGGCCTCGATCACGCAGTCGCTGATCAGCACATCCTGGCAGCCGTCGATGTCGATGCCGTCGGTATTGGGGCCGTACAGATGGTTGAGGATCGAGATGCCGCGGATCTTCACCCGGGTGCACCGGTGCAGATGCAGGGTCCAGCCCGGCGAGTTGGCGATCTCCACATCCTGCCAGGAGAGGTTCACGCAGTCCCCGCACTGGATCATCGGGCTCGGCCGGCGGGACAGCTCGCGCACCCAGCGGTCCGGGGCGGTGATCGGCTCCCAGAACGCCGGGCCGTTGCCGTCGATCCGCCCGCCGCCGCGGATGGTGATGTTGCGCAGGCCCTGGAGCACCAGCAGGTGGTACGGCTGGAGGTCCTTGTTGAACGCCGTGTCGTGGTAGCCGTGCTCGTAGTCGGCGATGTCCGGCGATCCGCGCAGCACCGCGCCAGGGCGGAGGTCGACCACCAGATCCGAGCGCAGGTGCAGGGTCCCGGTCAGGTACTCGCCCGGCGGCACCACCAGGCAGCCGCCGTGGGCGGCGGCGTGGTCGATGGCCGCCTGGAGCTGGCGGGTGCAGACGGTGCGCCCGTCGGGGATCGCACCGTGGTCGAGGACGGAGGTCGCGTGGTCGGTCATGGCGCCGCGAGCATGTCCGCGGCGCCACCGGGACCAGCCGGGACACCTCAGCGCCGGCGCGGGCCCGCCACCTGGTCGTAGCGGTAGTACACCTCCAGGTTGAGGATCGCGTAGCAGGTGCTGAGCACGCGGCCGACCTCGGAGCCGTGCCACTGCACGCCGCGGTGGGGATCCCAGGAACCGTCGAAGCAGCCGTCGCCCTTGCGCTGGGCATTGACGATGAAGTCGCGCACCGCCCCGTTCCAGGTCTTCCACTTGTCGCCGCCGACCTGGAACATCCCCAGGGTGTTGTAATAGGTGTAGTAGGAGTTGTAGGTCTCCCACGAGATCGGCTTCTGGTGCTTCATCGCGTGGTTGGCCAGGGTCTCGAGCATCAGGTCCCCGGCATCGCGGCCGAGGAACACGGCGCAGACCATGCCGACGCAGGCGAGATCATGGTTCTTGTTGCTGCCGACATCGACCTTCACCGCATTTGTGAGCGCATTCCAGGTGTAGGGGAAGGTGCTCTCGCCGTAGGGATCCGTGGGCATGGGCAACCGCCCCTCACGGCCGTCGTTGGTCGCCTTCCAGGCGCGGTCGAGCCACACCTTGGCGCCATCCAGGCCCTTCTGCGCCTCGCCCAGGCCGGCACCCACCGCGCTCTTCAGGGCCATGACGTTCCAGCCGCTCACCGAACTGTCGTTGCGCTCGGGCTTGCCGGCCACGTAATCCCAGGCGAGCCGGGCATAGGCCGAGTCCCGGGCCTGGGGATCGACGGCTTGGCGGTCGAGGATGATCTGCAAAGCCCGTTCGCTCGGCTCGCGCAGCTCGGGATCCTGGGTCATGCCGTAGGCTTCGAACAGGGCCATGGCGGCGACCGGGTGCTCATAGTTGCGGTTGCCGATCACCCCGTTGGCCTTCTGCATGGCGAGCAGGGCCTCGATGCCGCGGCGGACGGTGGCGCGGTACGGATTCTGCACCTTGTGGTCATAGCCCGCGCCCAGGAAGCAGAGCAGGGCGTAGCCGGTCAGGGCCTCCCGCGCGCCACCCATGTTCTCACCGGGTTCGCACTTCGGGTTCTCCTGGCAGTTGTTCGGGTAGGTCACCGGATCCCAGGACCCGTCGGGTCCCTGGTGGCGGCGCAGCCAACGCAGGCCCGCCTCGACCGCCGACTCGCTGCCGCGGCTGCCGCCATACTGGCCGACGGCGCGTTTGCGGCCGCCACCGCTGCGCTTGCCGTACATCCCGGCGGAACCGCCGCCGGCGCCGATGGCCATGAACGCGCCCATGCCGCCCATTTCGCTGTTGGCGACGGCCTCCTCGCGGCCTTTGGGATCCGGGCTGTCCGATTCGTCCTCGCTGCTCGTCACATCGACCGGCAGGTCGAGGTTGGCGATGGGATTCGGGACATCCGCGACCGGGCTGTCGACGGTGGTCAGCACCGCGTCGGTGGGCTTGTCGAGGGTGCGCTGCTCCTTGGGCTTCTCGACCTCGAC
This sequence comes from Candidatus Kuenenia stuttgartensis, assembly GCA_945872305.1. Classification (GTDB taxonomy): domain Bacteria; phylum Planctomycetota; class UBA11346; order UBA11346; family UBA11346; genus CAMCAC01. The sequence goes on from CAMCAC010000031.1 coordinate 4,759, forward strand.
CGGCGGCGGCGGCAGGGTGGCGATGCGCACCGGCGGGGTCTCCTCCTCGACCACCACCGTCTGCCAGACGGCGAAGCCGAAGATGGCAAGGACGGCGCCGTGGACGGTGCCGGAGATGAGCCAGCCGAGCCACCCCTGGCCGGTACGCTCGGGGGCGCCCTGGTCCTCGGGGAGCTCCGCCAGGTCCTGATCGGGATCGGTGACAGGGGGCTTGGTGGACATGATGGAATCTCCTGACGGCGGAAACGCAGGGAGCGGCGGGCGGTGCATGCGGACGGTCCGCGCACCCGTTCGGCGGTTCCGATGCGCCGGCCGGGGCCGGGCGCTCCGGAGCCGGTGGCGGTCTAGGCCATGGCGACGACGACCACGAGCACATGGGCGGCGATGGCGGTGGCCCAGCCGATGAGCACACCGGTGCCGGGACCCTGGGGGTGGCGATGGTTGCGCATGATGCCTCCTGGTCGCGCGCCACTATCCCAGGCCGGGATCCAGCCCGGCTGGGGTCGTTCCCGCAACCCCCATCGGTTCCGCCGAATGCCGGCGCCATCAACGGCAACCGCCAGGGGAGATCCCCTGGCGGTTGCGCGCGGCCTCGAGACGGGAAGCGGTCAGTGCTTCTTGCCCTTGCCCGTGACCTGGTCGTAGCGGTAGTAGACTTCCAGGTTCAGGATCGCGTAGCAGGTGCTGAGCACGCGACCGGCCTCGGAGCCGTGCCACTTCACGCCCTTGTCCCAGTCCCAGCTGCCATCGAAGCAGCCGTCGCCCTTGCGCTGGGCACCGACGACGAAGTCGCGCACGGCGCCGTTCCAGGTCTTCCACTTGTCGCCACCGACCTGGAACATGCCGAGGGTGTTGTAGTAGGTGTAGTAGGAGTTGTAGTCAGCCCAGCCGGTGGGCTTCTGGTACTTCATGGCATGGTTGGCCATGGTCTCGAGCATCAGATCGCCGGCGTCGTGACCGAGGAACACGGCCAGCACCATGCCGACCGCGGCCATGTCGTGCTCCTTGTTGCTGCCGTACTCGACCTTGCACGCACCGGTGACCGCATCCCAGGTATAGGGGAAGGTCGAGGTGCCGTAGACATCCTTCGGCATCTTGTCACCAGCGTTGCAGTCCTTCCAAGCGCGATCGAGGTACTTCTTGGCGCCGTCCATGCCGGCCTTGGCCTCGCCGAACCCGGCGCCCACGGCGCTCTTCAGGCACATGACGTTCCAACCGCTGACCGAGGCGTCGTTGCGATCAGGCTTGGGCGCGGTGTAATCCCAGCCGAGCCCGGCATAAGCACTGTCGGCGGCCTTGGGATCCTTGGCCTGGCGGTCGAGAATGACCTTGATCGCCTTCTGGCTGGGATCCTTGAGATCCGGGTCCTGGGTCATGCCATAGGCTTCGACCACCGCCATGGCGGCAATCGGGTGCTCGTAATTGCGCTTGCCGAACACGCCGTTGTTATCCTGCATGGCGAGCAGGGCCTCGATGCCCTTCTTGACCGTGGCCTTGTAGGGGTTCTGGACCTTGTGGTCGTAGCCGGCACCGAGGAAGCAGAGCAGGGCGTAGCCGGTCAGGGCCTCCTTGGCCCCGGCGGCGTTCTCGCCGGGCTCGCACTTGGGATTATCCTGGCAGTTGTTCGGGTAGGCCACCGGGTCCCAGGAGCCGTCCGGGCTCTGGTGCTTCTTCAGCCAGCGCAGGCCCGCCTCGACGGCGGACTCGCTGCCCTTGCTGCCGCCGTGCTGGCCGACGGCGCGCTTGCGGCCACCGCCGCTGCGCTTGCCGTACATGCCGGCGGAGCCGCCACCGGCGCCGATGGCCATGAACGCGCCCATGCCGCCCATCTCGCTGTTGGCGACCGCCTCTTCGCGGCCCTTGGGATCCGGGTTGTCGGACTCATCCTCGGAGCTGGTGTTGTCCACCGGCAGGTCGAGGGTGGTCACCGGGTTGGGGACATCCGCCTGGTTCTCAAGGTTCTCGAGGGTGTTCTCGGTCGGCTTCTCAAGGGTCCGCTGCTCCTTGGGCTTCTCGATCTCCTTGGGCGGCGGCGGCAGGGTGGCGATGCGCACGGGAGGGGTCTCCTCCGGGGCGGCGATGGTCTGCCACACGTAGTAGGCGAAGAAGGCGAGGATCGCGGCGTGGATGGTGCCGGACAGCAGCCAGCCGAGCCAGCCGCGGTTCTGGCCTCCCTCTTCTTCCTGGACGGCCTGCTCCTCGTCGAGCTGCTCGTCCTGGGGTTCCTGGTCGACCTGGTCCTGGCTCATGGAAGGGCTCCTGCGCTGGGGTGAACGAAGCCCGACCCGGGCGGTTCACTCGGCGATCACGATGCGTGGTGGGATGCTCACGGAACCGGCAGCCGCAAGGGGTTCTGGCGGTGTGTGCCGCGGACGATGGGGTTGTATGAACCCATTTTTTACCATGGCACGCCTCGCACCGGGCCAAGGCTGAGGGCATGGCCGGGACCTGGACCGTCGTCGAGGGGATGCACTGCGCGAGCTGTGTGGCCCGGCTGGAACGCACGCTGGCGCCGGTTCCCGGGGTCACCGGGGTCAGCGCCAATCTGGCGACCCGGACGGTATCGGTGGCGGGGGACGCGGATGCCCGGGCGGTGGAGGCCGCCTGTACAGCGGCGGGATTCGTCCTGCGTTCCACGGCCGCTCACGGCACTCCGGCGGCGGATGGCGACCGCCGGCGCGATGCCCTGGTGGCGATCGCCCTGGCGGCGCCCGCAGTGGTGCTGGCCATGACCCACGTAGCCGGCTCGGGTCCGGTCCAGGTGCTCCTGGCCGGGTTGGCGGCCGTGGGGCCGGGTGCGCGGATCCTCATCACGGGCCTGCGCGATCTGGTCCGCGGGCGGCCGGCCATGGACAGCCTGGTGGCCCTGGGGGTCCTGGCGGCCCTGGGTCTGGGCGGGTGGCAGGCGGCGGCGGGCGAGGCCCACACCGCCGCCGAAGCCGCCGCGGTGGTCATCGCCGCGGTGTGCCTGGGCCGCTGGCTCGAAGACCGCGCCCGCACGGCCCTGGCGGGGGCGGTGACGGACCTGGACCGGCTGGTGCCCGCCACCGCCCGCCTGCCGGACGGACGGGTGGTGCCGGTCACGGAGCTGTCCCCCGGGGATCTGATCGTCGTGCCTCCGGGCGAGGCGGTCCCGGTGGATGGGCCGGTGGTGACGGGGATGTCGACCCTGGCCGCTCCCTGGCTGGACGGGGAGCCGGTGCCCCGGGACGTGGGCCCCGGCAGCCCGGCCCGGGCCGGGGCGGTCAACGGCACCGGGGCGCTGACCATCCGCACGGAACGGGCCGGGGCGGCCACCGCCGCCGCCCGCCTGACCGCCGAGATCCAGGGCGCCGCCACCGCCAAGCCCGCGGTGGCCCGGCTGGTGGACCGGCTGGCCCGCTGGTTCACGCCCGTGGTGCTGGTGATGGCGGCGGCCACCGCGGTCATCTGGCTCGCGATGGGTGGCGGGTGGGCCATGGCCCTGACCGCGGCCGCCGCGGTGCTGGTGGTCGCCTGTCCCTGCGCCCTCGGCCTGGCGGCGCCGCTGGCGGTGGTGGCCGGGGTCGGCCGGCTCGCCCGCGCCGGCGTGCTCGTCCGCCGCGGCGCCGCCATCGAGGCCCTGGCGGCGGCGGACACCGTGGTCCTGGACAAGACCGGGACCCTGACCGCGGGCCGTCCGGTGGTGGTGGCGGTGACCGGCGGCGGCGAGGCGCTCGCCCTGGCCGCCGCGGTCGCCCGGAGCGACGGGCACCCCCTGTCCCGGGCCATGCGCGCCGCCGCCGCCGGGATCGCGGTGCCCGAGGCCGGACCCGCCATCGCCGAGCCGGGCCGCGGCGTCTGGGCCCTGGTCGGCGGCACCGTGGTCCGGGTGGGCAGCCCGGCGTGGATGGCGGACCTGGGCCACGGCGATCCGCCCGCGGACGACGGCCGGACCTGGGTCGGCGTGGCCCGGGACGGGGCCCTGGTCGGCTGGATCGCCTGCGCGGATCCCCTCCACCCCCGGGCGATGGCGGCGGTCAACGACCTGCGCCGCCTCGGTCTGCGGCTGGTCCTGGCGAGCGGCGACCGGCCCGGCCCGGTGCGGGCGGTGGGCGAAGCGCTGGGCATCACCGAGATCCACGCCGGCTGCTCGCCCGACGACAAGCGCGCCCTGGTCGCCGCCGGCGGCGGGCGCACGGTGATGGCCGGCGACGGCCTCAACGACGGACCCGCCCTGGCCGCCGCCGGCGCCGCGGTGGCGGTGGGCGGCGGTCCCGCCGCCGCGGGCTCCGCCGCGGATCTGCTCATCCCCGACGGCGACCCGGCCCGGCTGCCGGCGGCGGTGGCCATCGCCCGCCGGGTGGTCGGCACCATCCGCTGGAACCTGGTCGCCGCGGCGGGCTACAACCTGCTCGCCCTGCCGGTGGCCGCCGGCGCGCTGTATCCGTGGACCGGCCGCCTGCTCGACCCGGGGCTGGCCGGGATCCTGATGATGGCCAGCTCGCTGTCCGTGGTCGGTTGCACCTGGTGGCGCCTCGGCCGGGGGCGCTGAGGGCGGCCTTGCCGCTCCGGCCCGTGCGCGAGCATCCCCGGTCATGCGCACGGGGGCGGCAATCGGGGCGCGGCGGCCGGGACGGAGCCGTTGGGAGCGGTTCCGGGACCGGGCGCCGCTGGTCACCATGGTGGCGGCGGCCGCGGTGCTGCTCGGCGGCCTGGGCGCGGTGGCCTTCGTGTTCAAACCGGTGTCGCTCGAATTGCGCCCGGGCGAGGTGCTCCAATACCGCATGACCGTGTCGATGGCGGACCTCGGCCCGGACGGCAAGGCCCTGCCGGCGCGCAGCGAGGACCGCGTGCTGTGGATCGTCGGGCTGGCGGACGGCGAGGCGGCGGTGGCGAGCGGCGGGGCGGCGGTGGACCGGGTGGACCTGGTCCGCCTCGACGGCGATGGCCGCTACCGGCTGCTCGATGCGGCGGGCCGGCCCCAGGAGACGGGCCCGGCCCTTGGCCTGTTCGATCTCAACCTGCTCCGCCTGCCCACCGACCAGGCGGCCCGGGCCGGCCGGGTCACCGTGGTCCACGCGCTGCTCCCGACCGGCCGCAACGAGGTCCAGGCCACGGTGAAACGGACCAAGGCCGGGCCGACCAGCGAGTACCTGCTGCGCTTCCCCGATGCGGTGGAATGGATCGCCCCGGACGGCCGCTACCGCCGGCTGCACAAGCTCACCTGCTCCTTCGCGGTCGAGGGGATCGGTGGGCATGTGAAGCGGGCGGTGGTCGCCGCGGGGCTCCAGGTCGAGCCCGCCGGCGACGGCCCCATCGCCCGCCGCCAGTGGGAATGCCGGCTCGAACTGGTCGAGAGTTCGCTCACCGGCGAGGATCCCCGCCGCCTGCGCGCCGCGGCGGCGCGCATCGCCGCCCTGGCCGCGGGCTACCGCGCCGCCGCAGCCGCCGACGGCCTGCGTTCGGACCAGGTGGGATTGGAGCCCCTGCGCCAGGGCGCCGCCGCGGCCCTCGCCCGGCTGTCCCGGCCGGTGGAGGCCCGTCCGGCCGGCTGGTGGCTGGCGGTGCGCGCGGCGGACCCCGAGGCCGGCCGGCGCATCGCCGCCGCGGCGCGGGGCGCCGGACTGTCGGCGCGGACCGTGTCCGCCGGGGTGCTGCTCGGTCCGTGGCCGGAGCAGGATCCGAACCTGGTCGCCCGGGTCCGTCAGCGGCTGGAGGTGCGCAGCGAGGATCTGCGCTGGGTGCCGGCGCGATGATCCGCTGGGCTGCGCTGGTCGCCCTGCTTGCCGGCGCGTTGCCGGCCCTGGAGATCGACTACGCCGCCGCCGCCAGTCCGCGCACCATCCAGGTGCCGGACCGGCTGCTCGCCGCCCGCTGGCAATCGCTGTTCGAGCAGCGCCCGGAGTGGGTCGCCCGCCAGGTCGCCTACATCGCCCGGCGCGGCGGCACCCAGGTCGGCACCCTGTTCGCCGGCCGTCTCCTCTATCCGGTCGAGGGTGGCCCGTGGCGCCGGCGCGATTCCGATCCGGTGGACCGGCGGCGCTGGGCCGCGGTCGACCGCGAGGTGCGCATCGCCATCCTGCGCGAGATCCGCGCCGACCGCGATCCCGCGTGGACGACCCTCCTCGGCCATGTGCTCGCGGAGCCGATGGAACCGGCCCTGCTGGAAGCCTGCCTGCTCACCCTGGCCGTGCTCGACCCCGCCGCCGCAGCGGCGGCGGCCCGGCGGTGGAGCATGCCCGGCCGGGACGAGATCGGCCGCGATCCCGAGGCGCGCATGCGCGCCCTGCGCATCCTCGTCGAGATCGACGGTACCGACGCGGTCGGCAGCCGGTCGATCCTCGCCTGGACCCTGGCCGAGGGCACTCCGGGCGAGCGCACCGCCGCCCTCCGCCTCCTTCCCCCGGAGGGCGCCGAGGCGCTGGTCGAGGTCGCCCTGCCGCGTCTGCGCACGGAACTCGCCGGGCGGCCCGGTTCCGAGACGGTGGCGGCGGCGGTGGCCGCCTGCGCCCGCCTCGCCAAGCCCGGGCCCGCGGGGCAGGCGGCCCTGGCGGAGTGGTGCCTGCACCCGCAGCGCGAGATCCTGTGCGCCGCCGCCGCCGCCCTGGGAGCGGCCCTGCCCGGGGCCGCGACGGCGGTGCCGGGGCCGCGCATCGCCGAACGGCTGGCGACGGCGGACGGGGATCCGGCGGCCCGGGCCGCCCTCGCCACCCTGCTCCTGCGCGCCCGGCCGGACCTGCTCACCGGGACCGTGGGCAGCGATCTGGCGCCCTGGCGGCGGCTGGCGGAGCACCGCGCCGTGCTCGGCCGCTGGGAAGTGGACCGCCTGGCCGGCGGGCGCTGATCCCGGACACGGCCGGGCCGGGATTGCCGCCGCCGGCTCGGGCCCATGCTCCCGCCCCACCATGGCACAGCACAACTCCTACTTCGACGGCAAGGTCCAGAGCGTGGGCTTCGCCCGCAACGGGCGCAAGCAGACCGTCGGGGTCATCGAACCCGGCGAATTCCACTTCGGCACCGACGCCGCCGAGCGCATGACCGTGGTCTGCGGCGAACTGGTCATCCGCATCGACGGCCAGTCCGAGTGGAAGCACTACCCCGCCGGCACCGCCTTCGAGGTCCCCGCCAAGGGCGGCTTCGACATCAAGGCCGCCGTCGCCACCGCCTACTGGTGCGAATTCCTGTGACCGCCACGACGGCCGCGGGCTCCGTCCGCGCCGTCCTGTTCGACCACGACGGGACCCTGGTCGATTCCCTGCCGGTGGTGGTCGAGGCCACCAACGCGGTGCTGATCGCCCAGGGCCGGCCGACCCTGGCGCCGGCGGCGGTGGTGGCGGGGATGATCCTGCCCACCGGACCGCGCATGGCCGCCGCCGGCGGGTTCCCGGCGGACCAGGAACGCGCCCTCGCCGAGGCCTATTACGCTGCTGCGATCCGCCTCGTGGACCGGGCCCGGGCCTATGCGGGCTGCGCGGACCTGATCGAATCCCTGGCTGGCCGCGGCCTCGCCCTCGGCGTGGTGAGCAACAACGAGAGCCGCTTCGTCCACGTCGCCATGCATGCCACCGGCCTCGACCGCCGGATCGCCCTGCGCCTGGGCGAGGCGGACATTCCGGCCCCCAAGCCCCATCCCGGCGGCCTGCTGGTGGCGGCGGAACGGCTCGGGGTGGCCCCGGCCGCCTGTCTCTATGTCGGCGACAGCCCGGTGGACGCCCAGGCCGCCGCCGGGGCGGGCATGCGCGCCATCGGGGTGACCTGGGGCACCCACCGCCGCGATGAACTGCTCTCGTACGGCTTCGCCGCCCTGATCGACCGCCCGGCGGATCTGCTGGGATTCCTATGAGCGATGCCGGCGCCGGCCGGCGCATCGCCGCGGCGATGCGCGCCAACCTGCTCCCGGGGATCGGCCTGTGGACGGTGGCGGCGGCGGTGGTGCTCGCCTACTACCAGGCCCCGGCCACCCGGGATGCCTTCGCCGCGGTGAGCGGGTGGAAGGCGGAGCACGGGTACCTGTTCTCGGCGCTGGCCAACGCCCTCGCCGGTGGCGTGCTGCCCTGGCTCATCGCCGCCGCCCTCGGGCGCGGTGCCCGCCGGGCGGACCTGCTGTTCCTGGCCGGGCTGTGCGCCTGGCGCGCGATCGAGGTCGACACCCTCTACCGGCTCCAGGGCTGGTGGTTCGGCGACGGGACCGACGCGGGCACGGTGGCGATCAAGGTGGCGGTGGACCAGCTCACCTACTCCGCCCTGTGGAGCGCCCCGACCACCATCGCCGCCCTGCACTGGCGCGGCGGCGGGTTCACCGGCGCCGCCCTGCGCGAGGCGCTGTCCTGGCGGACCATCGCCGCCTCGTGGTGGCCCCTGGTCGCCGCCAACTGGATGGTGTGGACGCCGACCTGCGCCTTCGTCTACAGCCTGCCGGCGGACCTCCAGATCCCGCTCTTCTGCTTGGCGTCCTGCTTCTGGATGCTGGTCGTGCTGGTCATCCTGGCCCCGGCCCGGCGCTGATCAGGCGGAGGTCCGCCCGCGCACCACCCAGGCGTCCTGGTGGTCGGCGGCACGGATGCCCTTGGCGGGCAGGGTCGCATCCGCGTGGGCGTACTGCATGAAGAAGGCCCGGCGCGGCGCCCCGCTGCGGTTGGCCAGGCTGCGGTGCAGGGTGTAGCCGGTGAACATCACCGCCTCGCCGGCCCGGAGCGGCACCGGGATGCCGTCGCCCTCGACCGGGACCTGGAGATGCCAGCTGTCCTCCCGCGGGCGGGCGTGGGGCAGCAGACCCCCGGCATGGCTGCCGGGCATGACCCACACGCAGCCGTTCACCGTGTCCACATCGTCGAGGGCGACCCACACCGTCACATTGGTGCCGGGGGATACGTCGACATAGCCGTTGTCCTGGTGCCAGGTGAAGCCGCCGCGGACCTCGTCGTGGTCCGGCAGCTTGGTGACGAACTGGTTCCACCACAGGGCGATGTCGGCGCCGACCGCATCCGCCACCGCGCCGAGGTGCGGCCCGCCCAGGGCGAGCGCGCGCACACCGGGACAGCGGCGCATGACCAGGCACCAGAAGCGGGTCGTGGCCGCATCGCCCCAGGGCGAGCCCTCCCGCAGCATCGCTTCGTCGGCGCGGCAGGCCTCCAGTCCCTCCGGATCCAGGATACGGCCGAGGACGACGAAGCCGTCGCTGGCGAAGGCCGCCCGCTGGGCCGGGGTCAGACGGATGTCAGGGATCATGGGGCCTCCGGGGAAGTCTCCCGCCACAGCCGGCGGGCGTGGTCGAGGAGCGTCAGGGCATCGGCCCAGCGGTCGTGGGCCTCGATGCGGCGGCCATCCACCATCGCGGTCCGGGCGTAGGAGATGCCCGCCGGCAGCAGCTCCGGGGCGACGGGCAGGACATCGCCGGGCCCGGCGGAGCGGCGGAACGCGATGAAGATCCGCCGCCACATCTCCAGGAAGTGGGCCACATGGGGCAAGGCGGGATCCGCGACCACGGGCGCCTGGATGCACCCCGGCTCGGCGATGCGGGCGTGGACGAGACGGACCCGTTCGAGCACCGGAGCGATGAACTCCACCTTCGCCGCGAAGTCGCCGTAGACCATCTCCTGCCCGCAATACCAGTGGGACAGATCGGCCGTGAAGCGCAGGTCCGGCAGCCGGCGCACGAAACCCACCGTCCGGGCCATGTCCTGGGTGACGGTGGCGCGGTGGGTCTCCACCGCGGCGGTGATGCCCAGCCGGTCCGCGACCACCACCGCCGCATCGAGCAGCCGCAGGGCGGCATCGTCATCCTCCAGGCCGGTGCCGGCATGGATCGTCACGATCCGGGCCCCCTGGTCCGCCTCCCGGGCCAAGCCTTCGCGCAGGTCCTCCGGCGTTCGGGCGACCACCAGTGCGGACCACGCCATCCCCGCCGCCCTGGCCGGTCCGGGCAGGCCGCCCTGGACGCCGGTGATGCCCGCCGCCCGCAGGCGGTCCCACAGGTCGGGATCGTCCCGGCCGGGTCCGCTGTGGGCGGCATCCCGGCCGTCGAGGGTGCCGAGGCAGAGATGGCAGCCGAGGTCGGGCATGTGGCGCACCCTGGGATCGGATGCCCGGGCGGCCATGGCGCCGGCGGCCGCGAGTTGGCACGGATGATCACCATGGATCCGGTCGCCGCCTGCTTCTCCCGACTGACGGTGGTCTACGGCATCGCCCTGCCCGGTTGCACCGCCCGCCTGGACCGCCACTTCCCGGGGTCGTGGTCCCTGGAGTACCTCCACGCCGGCCGGATGTCGTGGTCCTGCGACGGGCGCGCCCCGGTCATCATCGACCGCCCGGCGCTGTTCTGGCACCTGCCAGGGCCCCACTACGCCTACGGGGCGGTGGACGCCCGCGGCTGGGACCACCATTACCTGCTCATCGCGGGACCGCGGGCGGTGGAGTTGGTCGGCGCCCTCCAGGCGGCCCATCCCGAGGGCTGGCTGCCGGTGGCGGATCCGGGACTGGTGCGCGCGACGATGCGCGACGCCCTGACGCATGTCGAACGGGGCGGTGACGGCCCCGGCCTCGCCGCCCTGGTCGAGCTGCTGGTGGCCCGGGCGGTGGCGCCGGGGCACCGGGACCCGGTCCACCGGGCGGCGGCGGCCTGGGCCGACCGCATCCGCGAGTCACCCCTGGAGCCCTGGTCGGCCAGCGCCGCCGCCCGCGCCGCCGGCTGCAGCGAGGTCCACCTGCGGCGGGTGTTCCGGACCCTGACCGGATGCTCGCCCACCGCCTATGCCCTGGCGGCACGCATGACCATCGCCCGCCGAGCCCTGGCCGCCGGGGCCGCGGTGGCCGAGGCCGGGCGGGCCGCCGGCTACGGGGACCCGGCCCAGTTCTCACGGATGTTCCGGCGGGTGGTCGGGATCAATCCCGCCCGCTGGCGGATCGGGACCGCGTGCGACCGGGTCCGGCCGGGGGATTGAGCGGGATCCGCGCCGGCGAACATCCGCCCATGCGCTTCGACTGGCACAACCCCGTCAAGGTCCTGTTCGGCGAGGGCCGCATCGCCGACCTCGCGGCGGAGATCCCGCCCGGCGTGCGGATCCTCGTCCTGAGCGGCGGTGGCAGCATCCGCACCAACGGTGTGTACGATCAGGTTGCCGCCGCCCTGGCCGGCCGCGACTGGAGCGAGTTCAGCGGCATCGGCGCCAATCCCGAATACGCCGTGCTGATGCGGGCGGTGGAACGGGTCCGGCGCGAAGGCTTCGGGTTCCTGCTCGCGGTGGGCGGCGGCTCGGTGCTCGACGGGACCAAGTTCGTCGCCGCCGCGGCACCGTTCGCCGGCGAACCGTGGGACATCTGCGCCGTGGGCGCGCCGGTCGCCGCCGCGGTCCCCCTGGGCGCGGTGCTCACCCTGCCCGCCACCGGCTCGGAGATGAATGGGGCGTCGGTGGTCTCCCACGCCGCCCTCGGCGAGAAGCGCCATTTCATCAGCCCCCTGGTCCTGCCCCGCTTCGCCGTGCTGGATCCCGCCACCACCCGCAGCCTGCCGGCGCGCCAGGTCGGCAACGGGATCGTGGACGCCTGGGTCCATGTCTGCGAGCAGTACCTCGTCCACCGTGACGGCACCACCGTCCAGGACCGTCAGGCCGAAGCGCTCCTGCTCGCCCTGCGCGACCTTGCGCCGCGGGTGGTGGCGGACCGCGGGGACGCGGGCGCCCTGGCCGGGATGATGTGGGCGGCGACCAACGCCCTCAACGGCCTGATCGGGGTCGGCGTGGCCCAGGACTGGGCGACCCACATGATCGGCCATGAGCTCACCGCCCTGACCGGCATGGACCATGCCCGCACCCTGGCGGTGGTCCTGCCGGCGCTGCTGCGCCACCGTGCCACCGTGAAGGGACCGCGGCTGCTCCAGTACGCCGAGCGGATCTGGGATCTGCGCGACGGATCCCCGGCGGAGCGCATCGAGGCCGCCATCGCCCGCACCGAAGCGCTGTTCCGCTCGGTCGGCGTCCCGACCCGTCTGTCCGATCACGGCATCGGCCCCGACATCGCCGACCGCATCGCCGGGCGGCTGGCCGGCCGGGGCGGCATGGGCGAAGACGGCGGCATCGATGCGGCGGCGGTGCGGGCGATCCTGCGGGCGGCGGCATGAACCTCCTGCGCGCATTCCCGCTCCTCCTGCTCGCCGCGGCGGCGGCGGCCCTCGATCTGCCGGTGGCCGGCGCAACCGCCCCGGCCACCGCCACCGCCGGTCCCTTGGTGATCGGTGATGCCGCCACCCCCTGGGCCGGGGGCGGGTGGCTGTCCCTGGATGTCGCGGTGGACGGCGACCGCATCGGCATCATCGAGATCGCCTTCGCCCGCCGGGATGCGGTGGTCGCCGACGCGCGCAGCCAGGTGTCCGCCGGACGCGGGGCGCAGCGCGACTGGGTGGCCTCGATCAGCGTCCTGCCAGGGCTGCCGGTGCGGATCGGCCTGCCCCTCGCCGTGCTCGACGGCCAGGTCCTGTTCCCGCCCCGCACCCCGGGCCGGCTCAAGGCGTTCACCATGAGCCCGCGTCTGGCCCTGGCGGACATCGCCGGCTGCCGGATCCGCCTGCGCGACACGGGAACGCCGCAGACGCTGCGGGTGACGGGGGCGCGTCTGACGACCGACGAGCCGGAGTGGCCCCTGCCGGCGACCCCGATCGTCGACGCCCTGGGCCAGTGGACGGCCCGGGAGTGGCCGGGAAAGACGCCGGACGTGGACACCCTGGTCGCGGATCTGCGTCGGGATCGGGCCGCGGTGCCGGCGAGCGCCGCCGCGGCCCCCGGGCACACCCGCTGGGGTGGTGATGCCACGCGGACCTTCCCGGCGACGGGATTCTTCCGCGCCCACCACGACGGCCGCCGCTGGTGGCTGGTGGATCCCGACGGCGGCGCCTTCTGGAGCGCCGGGGTGGATTGCGTGTGGCCGGGCACCGAGGCGAGCGTGCTGCCGGGCATGGAGCGACTGCTCACCGAGATCCCCTTCCCTGACGATCCGAGGGTGTGGCGGCTGCGCGAGGGCGCCACCGCCGCCTCGTTCGCCATCGCCAACCTGAAGCGCGCCTTCGCTGACGGCTGGCCCCAGGACTGGACGGCGCTCACCGCCCACCGCCTGCGTGAGTGGGGCTTCAACACCATCGGCAACTGGTCGAGTCCTGATTTCGCCCGCCGCTCCGGCCTGCCCTGGGTGCTGCCGATGCCGGCCCTGCCGCGGACGCCGGCCATGCTCTTCCGCGACCTGCCGGATGTCTTCGATCCCGCCTGGCCGGCGTCGGCGGCGGCCTGGGCCGAACGCCTGCGCCCGGATGCGGGCGATCCGGCCCTGATCGGCTATTTCATCGCCAACGAGCCGAAATGGTCGTTCGGCACGTTCAACCTGGCGTCTGAGATGCTGGAGGCCAACCCGGGCACCTGGACCCGCCGGGCCCTGGCCGACTGGGTCGCCGGGCGCTACCGGGGCGACTCCGCCGCCTGGGCGGCGGAGTGGCGCCTGGACAGCGCCACCTTCGCCGACCTGGTGGAGCACACCCATGTCCGCATGCAGGCGCGCAGCGCCACCGCGGCGGCGGACCTGTGGGCATTCTCCCGGCACATGGCCGACCGCTTCGTGCGCGTGCCGTCGGAGGCGGCCCGGGCGGTGGCGCCACACCACCTCAATCTCGGCCTGCGCTGGCCGTGGATCTCGTCCGACCTGTGCCTGGCGGCCCTCGACCGCATCGATGTCCTGAGCATCAACTGGTATCGCTGGGACTGCACCGGCGACGAGCTCGACCGCGCCGCCGCCGCAGGGCGGCCGATCATCATCGGGGAGTTCCATTTCGGGGCGGTGGACCGCGGGCTGCCCGCCGCCGGACTCAAGGCGGTCCCCGACCAGCACGAACGGGGCGTGGCCTATCGCCGATACATCGAGACCGCCGCCGCCCATCCGGCGGTGGTCGGCGCACATTGGTTCCAGTTCGCCGACCAGCCGGTCCTGGGCCGGTTCGACGGAGAGAACTTCAACATCGGGCTGGTCGACATCTGCCAGCGGCCCTATGCCGAGCTGATCGATGCGGCGCGGGCCGCCCATGGCCGGCTCTACCGCATCGCCGCCGGCGAGGTGGCCCCCTCCGCCACCATCGCCCGCCAGGTCCCGAACATCGGCCTGTGATGCCCGCCACCGATCCTCTCTGGCGGATCGCCATGGCGGGCGGCGAGCGCCGCCCGGCGGGCGCCGACTACGCCTGGGACAACCGGGAGCGGACCCCGGCGGACCTGGTCATCCTGCAGGCCGTGGACGAGGGCCGGGTCGAGATCCGGCCCGGTGATGGCCGGATCCTGACGGCTGATGCGGGGAGCGTGTTCCTGGTCCGCTACGGAGAGCCGAGCTGGTACGGTTTCCCGACCGGACAACGGCTGACCCATCGCACCCGCTGGCTCGCCCTGCGCGGGGCCGGGCTGGCGGAGCACTGGGACCTGATCCGGGCCGGGGCCGGCTGGGTGCTGCCCCTGGATGCGACCATCGAGCGCCACCTGCGGGATGGGACCGCCCTGGCGGATCCCGCCGCCCGCACCCCGCCCCTGACCATGGCGGCGGCGGTGGCGGCCTTGGTGCTCGACCTGTGCGCCATCGCCCGGGCCTCGGCGGCGGCGGCGGCGGATCCGGTGGACCGGGCCATCGCCGAGATCGTCGCCGCCCCCTCGGTGGACTGGTCCCTGAAGGCGGTGGCCGAGCACCATGGGATCAGCCGGGAGCACCTCACCCGGGTGTTCACCCGCCGGTTGGGGCGCCCTCCAGCCACCTGGCTCACGGAAACCCGGCTTGAGCGGGCCCTGCTGCTCCTGCGCGAAACCCGGCAGGAGGTCGCCGTCATCGCCCGGACCTGCGGTCTGGGCTCCGCCCACACCCTCGCCCGGCTGGTCCGGGCACGGACCGGCCAGCCGCCGAGCGCCCTCCGGGGCACATCCTGGGCGTCCCAGGGCTGATCCGGAGCCTACGCGCCCAGGTCGATGCCGATTTCAGTCACAGAACGGCCGGATCATTGCCGGTCTCCGGGGCAGATCGACGACTTGGCACGTTTACAATGGGTCTTTATTGACCATTCGGCACTTTCCCGTCGACACGACCGAGAACCGCGCTAGAAGCCCCGCCGCGCAGCCGTCATTCAGGGCCGACGATCCTCGATCTCGGGGTGTCCGACCAGCATATCGACGACCGGCTGCCAGGAGCAT
>CAMCAC010000032.1 GCA_945872305.1 Candidatus Kuenenia stuttgartensis
CCCCTGCCACCGCTGGTGGCGGATGCCCGCGAGGCGTGGTACGCGGATCTCGCCCCGATCGCCGCCGCCTGGGCCCGCCGGCGCGGCGAACCCGACGATCTGCCGCCGGATCTGGCGGGCTGGAGCGAACGCTGCCGGATCGCCGGACAGGTCGAACCCACGCCGCTGCTGCTGCGCTATGGACCCGGGGACGAGAACCGTCTCCATCAGGATCTCTACGGATCGGTGGTGTTCCCCCTGCAAGTCATCTCGCTGCTCGACCGTCCCGGCATCGATTTCACCGGCGGTGAACTGGTCCTGACCGAGCAGTGCCCGCGCCAGCAGTCGCGGGTCACCGTGGTTCCACTCGGCTGCGGCGATGCGGTGGTGATTCCGGTCGCCGGACGCCCGGTCGCGGGCAGCAGCGGACGGTGGCACACGGTGACCACCCGCCACGGCGTCAGCTGCATCCGCAGCGGCCGCCGTCGGACCCTGGGTCTGGTCTTCCACGATGCCCCGTGACGGCATCGACCTGCCCGCGAACTTCCGCTGGCAGGACGCCCGCGCCTTCCATGCCCGCCAGGCCCAGGGCGTGACCATCCGCAGCGGCGACGGACCGTGGCAGGCGGCCCTGGATCTGGATGGCGTGGCGGCGGTGGCGACCTTCACCCCCGTCCCGGCCGGCGGGTCGCTGGTGCTGGCGTGGGCGGCGGACGAACCCCTGACCCCCGCCCGTCGCGCCCTGGGTCGTCGCCGGGTGTGCCAGCTCCTGGGACTGGGACTGGATCCGGGACCGTGGGAACGCCATGCCCGGACCTCGGCGTGGTGGTCGGCACTGGTCGCGGCCCGACCGGGACTGCGCGTGCCGGGGCTGCCGGATCTGGGAAGCGCCCTGGTCTGGGCCGTGCTCGGCCAGCAGGTCAGCCGCACCGCCGCCAGCCGCATCCTGGCGCGGTTGCTGGTGGCCTGTCCCGGGCCTGCCGGCGCCGGCCTGCGGCCGTTTCCGGCGATTTCGGCCCTGGCTGCGTGTTCCGACGCCACCCTGACCGCCGCCGGCCTCTCCCGGCAGAAGGTCCGCACCCTGCGTGTGCTGGCCACGGTGGAGAGTGCCGGGGATCTGCACGCCCTCGCGGCATGCCCCACCGCCGAGGCCGAGGCCCGCCTGTGCCTGCTCCCCGGCATCGGGCCGTGGACGGCCCGCTACGCCCTGATGCGCGGTCTCGCCGCCGCCGACTGCCTGCCGGTGGGCGATGCGGTGATCCATGCCGAGGTCGGCCGCCGCCTCGCCCTGCCCGGACGTCCCACCGCCCGGCAGGTCGAGCTGGTCTGCGCTCCGGCAGCGCCGTGGCGATCCCTCGCAGCGGCGCATCTGTGGGCGGCAGCGGACGCAGCGGGTGACGGGAGCTGACTCGCGGCCGCCTGATCGCGGGATGTCCGTTGTGCGTGTCAGGGGAATGCCCCGTCTTGTCGATCCGGGAGCGTGTCCCTGGACCCCGTTGCCCCGCGCCCTTGGCGGCGCGGGACGCTTCCGCCACCGCCGCCGCCCCTAAGCCTTCCGACCATGCCCGAGGCCGCGGCTCAACCTCTCTGGAAGCGTGTCGCCACGGTGTCGGGCTGGACGCTGCTCTCCCGCGTCCTCGGGCTGGTGCGCGACCGGCTGTGGGCCGGGGCGATGGGCGGATCGCCCATGCTCGATGCGTTCCTGGCGGCGTTCCAGCTGCCCAACCTGCTACGCATGCTGTTCGGGGAGGGGGCGCTGACCGCGGCGGTGCTGCCGCGCTACGTCCAGCTCCGCGAGCGCGATCCCGCCGCCGCCGAGGCCTTCGTCGGCCAGGTGCTCGCGCGCATGGCCCTGTGGCTGTCGGTGGTCGCCGCCCTCGGCATGGCCGGCGCGGCGGTGGTGTGCTGGTGGTGGCCGACCTGGAAGACGGGGATGATCGCGCTGCTCGTCCTGCCGATGATCCCCTACCTGGTGTTCATCTGCATCAGCGCGGTGCTCGGCGCGGTGCTCAACGCCCGGCGCTGCTTCTGGGTCCCGGCGGCGGCGCCGGTGATCCTCAATGTCGCACTCATCTCCACCGTCTGGCTCGATCCCGAGGCGGAGGCCGCCTGGCTGCCCTATGCGGTGCTCGCCGCCGGGGTGCTGACGGTGGTCTTCCATCTCTGGGCGGTGCGCCGCCAGGGCGGGATCCCGGCCCCGTCCATGGCCGCGGGCCCGGATCTCAAGGCCATGGGTCCCCAACTCGGGTCCTCGGTGTTCTCCTCGGGCGTGTACCAGTTCGGCGCCTTCATCGACACCCAGGTGGCCTTCCTGCTCATCGCCAGCCCGGGCGCGGTGGCGGCGCTGTTCTTCGCCAACCGCCTGCTCCAGTTTCCGATGGCGCTCATCGGCCACGGCACGAGCACCGCCAGCTTCCCGGAACTGGCCGCCGCCGCGACCCGGGGCTGGGATGCGAGCGGCGCGGTGCTTCGCCAGGGGGCGGGATTCATGGCCTACTGGCTCGTCCCGGCGGCGGTGGGCCTGCTGGTCTGCGCCGAGCCCCTGGTGCGGACCATCTACCAGACCGGGGGCTTCGGCGAGGACGAGGTCGCCCGCACCGTCCTGGTCACCCGGATCATGGCCCTGGGCCTGATCCCGGTGGCCTTGGCCAAATTCAGCCTGCGCCTGTTCCAGGCCCACCACGACGCGCGCACGCCGATGCGGGTGTCGCTGGCCACGGTGGTCGGCAATGTGGTCCTGACCCTGATCCTGGTCTGGCCCCTGGCCGAGGCGGGCATCGCCCTTGCCGGCGCCGTGGCCGGCGGTGCGAGTTACCTCGCCTATGTGGTCCTGCTCCGCCGCCGGGGCGCCGGCACCCCGGTGCCGTGGGCAGCCCTGCGCCGACCCCTGGCCGGCGGGCTGGTCATGGGCCTCGCCGTGTCGGCCTTGTTCCACTGGTGGCCTCAACCCTCCGGCGGCGGCACCCTGGCGGCGGTCGGCCGGCTTGCCGCCGGCGTCACGCTCGGCGCATTGGTGTACCTGCCCATCGCCGGCCTGCACGGGTTGCGTCGGCGGCGTGCCGGTGCGGCGACCACTGCGGATCCCGGCTGATCACCGGACCGGCACCCTGCCGTCTTGGCGGATGCGATCGCCGGCCATGCTGCGTCCATCGGAGAACATCCATGGTCCGCTCCCTCACCCTCGCCCTGCTGGCCTTCGGCGCCATCGCCCCGGTGGTCGCTGCCGACGTCCTGCCGCCCCCACCGGCCACCGTCACCGCCCCGGCCAAGGTCCCCAGCGCCGCCGAGGTCGACGCCCTGATCGCCAGCTCCGCGAAGTGGCTGCGCGCCCAGCAGCAGCCGGATGGCGCCTTCCTCCAGGGGAAACAGTTCGTCCTCGGCATCACCCAGCTCTCCGCCCTGGCCCTGGTCAAGGCCGGTGCCACCAAGGACGACCCCGCGGTGGCCAAGGCCCTGGCCTACCAGGAGCGTTTCCGCCAGCCGGATGGCGGATTCTACAACCCCGAGGAGGGCCTTGAGAACTACGGCAGCTCGCTTGCGCTCCAGCTCCTCGCCGCCACTGGCGGCGATCCCGGTCGCATCGCCGGCGCCCAGGGCTTCCTGTTCAGCACCCAGAACGCCACCACCGGCAGCATCACCGAGGGCGGCATCGGCTACGGCAGCCGCGGCGCCGGCAACGAGGACATCTCCAATACCTCGTATGCGATCACCGCCCTGCGCGCCTCCGGCGTGCCGGCCTCGGATCCCCGCCTGCAGAAGGCCCTCGGCTTCCTGGAGCGCTGTCAGGACCTGTCGTCCGTGAACACGCTCCCGTGGGTCAAGAATCGCGGTGGAGCGGTCTACACCCCTGACGAATCCAAGGCCGGCGGCTCCTGGTACACCGCGAAGGCGGGCGATCCGCCGCCCGCCATGGATCCGTACGGTTCGGTGACCTACACCCTGATCGCGTCGTATCTCACCCTCGACCTGAAGCCCGATGACCACCGGGTGAAGGCCGCCCTGGGTTGGATCAGCGGGAACTGGAGGCTCGACGTGAACCCCGGCATGCCCGAGAAGCAGGCCCGGGAAGGCCTGTTCTATTACTATGTCTCGATGGCCAAGACCTTTGATCTGCTTGATCAGAACGCCCTCGCCCTGAAGGATGGGCGGACGGTGGATTGGCGTGGGGAGCTGTTCTCGGTCCTGAGCCAGCGGGCGCAGACCGGCGAGCAGGGCACGTTCTGGATCAACGACACCAAGCGCTGGGGCGAAGCCATCCCCCAGCTGGTGACCGCCTACAGCCTCCAGGCCCTCGCCCGGCTCAAGGCCTCGCTCTGACCGATCCGGGGCTCGTCCCTGGTATGGATGACCGCAGACGGCGGCGCCGGTGTCGACCGGCGCCGCCGTTCCGTTCCCTTGCCCGGGTGGCTCCCGCTTCCATATCACCACGTATCCACCCCTCGCATCAGGAATCACCATGATCACCGTCGCCGAAGCCATCGCTTGGACCCGCCACGAGACCGCCTGCACGATCCACATCGCGAAGCGGCTCACCCCGGAGCACCTGGAGTTCCGCTTCACCCCGCCCCAGCGCTCCACCCTGGAACTGCTGCGTTACCTGGCGATCCAGAACCAGGGGCTCCTGGGCTACCTGACCACCGGGAGCTGGGACCACTGGGACGGCCTCGCCGCCAAGGTTGCGGACCTCGGCCTGCCCGGATTCCCCGCCGCCATGAAGCGCCAGCAGAAGGCGGTGGAGAAGGCCCTCACCGCCATCGGCGACCGGGGACTGAAGAAGAAGATCACTGGCATGGACGGCAAACCCCTCGTCCTCGGCCAAGCCCTGATGGACGGGATCCTGAAGATGACCGTGGCCTACAAGATGCAGCTGTTCCTCCAGGCCAAGGCCGCGGGCATCGCCGACATCGGCTCCAGCGACCTGTGGCGCGGCAAGAAGGCCAAGCCCGCGAAGGTCAAGAAGGCCTGAACGTCAGCGGAACCGCCAGCCGCACTGGCCACAGGCCCAGTCGGTGCAGGCGAACCCATCGGCTCCGTTGATGATCACGGCGCCGGCGTGGCCACCCAGGGTCATGCCGGCGATGCGTGGATCCGGCGGAGCGAAAGCGATCCGCCGGCTGTCCCGGCCGGCGCAGGCGGCGGCGACCAGGGATTCCCAGTCCATCCCCGCCATGCGGGCGATGGCCGGGATGGTCGGGTCGAGCACCACGTCGTCGCTCTCGATCCACCAATGGGTGTTGGCGAAGGTGTCGCTGGTGGTGATGCCGGCCACATACCGCCAGGGACGCCCACCATCCGCCAGTCGTCGCGCCAGGGCCACCACCGCATCGATGCAGGTGCCCGCGCTGCGGTGTTCCGGGGCCACGCCTTCGCGGGTCTGGTGGTGACGGTAGCCGTAGCGGAATTCCCCCGCCACCGCCCGCACCTGGGAGAGCAGCCATGGATCCGCTCCGCGGCAGCCGGGCACCAGATGCACGGTGTGTTCCCGCACCTGGGGCGAGCGGACATCGTCCACCGGCAGGGGTTCCCACGGCGTTGCGGCGGTCCGTTGGTTCGCGTCCGCAGCGAGCGGCGGAAGCCACCACACACCAGCGGCCGGTCGGTCGAGATGGCACCGATGCACCCGCTGTACCCGCAACCGGCGGGGTTGGCGGCCGGCGGGGCCGAGCATCCATCCCACATAGCGCCGCCAACGGGCCCGGACCACCGGCGCGTCGTCCCCGGCCCAGCTCGCCCAGGTCAACGCGGCGAATGGATCCACCTGGCCATCCACGGTCGGCAATCCGGCGTCGATCCAGCCGCGCAGGGTGCCCTGGGGTACCCGCAGCCGGGCTGCCATGGCAGCGACCGGCAGCGGCGGTTCCGGGTGGGCTGCACCCGGCCCGGGGGCCGTCATCGTCCGTGGGCGGGTCCGCGGTCCTCGCCGGTGTCGCCAGGGATCGGCAGGCCCGCGTCGTCCGCGTCTTCGTCCTCGTCCGCGAGGGGATCCTGGCCCTTCCGGGCCCGGCGGGCCATGGTCAGGACTGCCATGCCAAGGCCGTAGAGCAGGTAGCCGGTGGTCACCACGAACAGGGTCACCGCCGGCATGGCGACGAGGAGGGCCACCACCAGCAGGCCGAAGATGATCTTATGGAACGACAACCGGCCCATGATCGCATTGCCGAAGTGCGGATAGGGGATCGTGCTCACCATCAGCAGCGCGGCGATCACCAGGGACGCGAGCAGGCCCCAGCGGAACGGATCGAGAGACAGCAGCCCGGCATACGGCGCATTCGCCACCAGACCCCAGGCCTGGAGATAGCCGTGGGCGCCTGAGTCGGAGAAGAGGATGATCCAGGCGCACACCACGGCCGCCGCCCCGGGCGAGGGCATGCCGCGGAAGTGGGTCGTCGGTCCACTGCTGTGCTCGACATTGTAGCGGGCGAGGCGGATCGCCGCCATGACCGGATAGAACACCGTGAAGAACCACAGCAGGCGTACGCCGTGGTCGAACACGCCGCTCGTCTCCAGGATCAGGCGGTGGACCAGGATCGCCGGCGCGACGCCGAACGACACCACGTCGGAGAGCGAGTCGAGCTCGGCTCCGAACGGCCCGTCGGTGCGGGTCATGCGCGCGACCTTGCCGTCGAGCATGTCGCAGAACATGGCCAGGAAGATGAAGATCGCCCCGTACCACAGCATGTCCGGCCGGGCCACCGGATCGTAGTGGGCCGCGCACAGGATCGCGGTGATGCCGCACGCCAGGTTGCCGGCGGTGAGCAGGGTGGGCAGGACCGGCAGGGTCTTGAGCCGGCGGATCCGCGCCCGCACCCCGCCGAAGCGGCCGCTGCCGCTCATGGGCGGCGCTCCAGACGGATGAGCGGGGTCTCGCCGCACTTCACCCGCTGGCCCAAAGTCACGACCACGGTGTGCGGCTGGTCCTTGGGGATCCACACCTCGGTGCGGGAGCCGAAGCGGATCATGCCGAAGAGCTTGCCGCGCTCGACCCGGTCGCCGACGCCGTGGGTGCAGATGATCCGGCGGGCGATCAGGCCGGCGATCTGGCGGACCACGAGGCGCAGGCCCGGGGCCACCGCGGGTGCAGCCTCGATGCCCAGCTCATTCATCTCGTTGCGGTCCCGGCACTCGGGATTGCGCACATCGAGGAACGCCCCGGGCCGGTAGTCCGCGTGGACCACGGTGCCGTCGCAGGGGGCGCGGTTCACATGGACATCAAAGACGGAGAGGAAGATGCCGACCCGGACCGCCGGCCCGCCGAGGAACGGATGCTCCGCCTCGGCGATGTCGTCCACCAATCCGTCCGCCGGGGCGGTCAGGGTCTCGGGCCCACCCTGGGGGGTACGGGCGGGATTGCGGAAGAACCACAGGACGAACAGGGTCGCCGCCACCGCCCCCGCGATGCCGATGTCCTGGATCCAGCCCGACGGCAGCAGCCAAGCACCCCAGCCGAGGACGCCGATGGTGAACAGGATGGGCAGGATGCCCCAGCGGGCGATGGTCATGGGGTACCGGCGGCGGAGGTGAGGCGGATCCAGGTCAGGGCCACGGCATTGGCGGCGCAGGCGGCGACCAGGGGTTGCCGCCACATGGTGCCGACCTGGGCCTGCCAGGCGCGCAGCCAGCCGAGCACCGACACCACCATCAGGCCCGCCAGCAGCCGCTCCGCCTGGATGGCGAAGGTCCAGCCGCCGCCAGCGGCCAGAGCTTTGGAACCACCGCTGGCGTGCAGGTCGGTGGCGATCACCGCCCCGCAGCAGCACAGGATGCCGAGGATCTGGAAGGTCCGGCCCCGGGCGCTCTGGCGGGTCCGGAAATCCCCCAGGTCCACATGGTCGGCATCGGCGTAGCGCATGGCGGGCGGATGGTGGGCGTCCCGGCGCCGGCTCAACCCGTCAGCGCGGGCGGTACGGCGGACGGGCCGGGCCGCGGCCGACCGGCCCGGCCGAAGGACCGTCGCGGTCCGCCCGGACCGGGATGGCACGACCGCGATGGTGCGGCGGCTGCTCCAGGATCCGTTGCGCAGCGGCCGGCCGGACCTGGACCAGGGTGTGGCGCGGGAACAGCTTCATGCGTCCGATCAGGTCCCCGGTCAGTCCGCACTGGTGGCAGAGCATCGCCACGATGGTTCCCGGTTGGACGCCGTCCTCCATGCCGATGCCCAGATAGAGCACCACCACGCTGGCGGACCCCTGGGGTCCGGTCACGGCGGCGCTCGGGCGGACCGGAGCGCGCTCCGGCGGGGCGTCGGGGATCAGGCGATGGACGAAGGCCGCGAGCACCGCTTCGGCGCCGAACTCCGTGACCAGGGGGGCGAAGCACTTGGGCAGGGAGAGCTTTTCGCCCAGGGATTCCTGGACCCGCTTGGCCAGCCGCTCACGCTTGGCGTCGACGATGGCCCCGGCGCTCGGGACCGGGGATTCCACCGGCTTGGCCTTGGCGATGGCGGCCATGCGGGCGAACTTGGCCCGGTCCATGGCGCCGATCACCGTCCACGCCTCGCCGGCGGCGCCGGCCCGGGCGGTGCGGCCGACCCGGTGGGTGTACGACTCGGCGCTGATCGGCAGACCGAGGTTGAAGACGTGGGTGACACCGGGCACGTCGATGCCCCGGGCGGCCACATCGGTGCCGACGAGGACGATGAGCTTGCCGGAGCGGAAGCGCTCCAGGACCCGCTCCCGGGCCTCCTGGGTCAGGTCGCCGCTGATGCCGGCGGCCTCGATGCCCTCTTCGCAGATCGCCCGGGAGACGCGCTCGACGTCCTCGCGGGTGCGCACGAAGACCATGGCCCGGGACGGCTCCAGGATGTGGAGCAGGCGGGCGAGGATGACCGGCTCCTGGCCGCGGGGGGCCACGGTGAAGTGCTGGGGCACATGGCTCGATGCGGCGCTGGTGTCAAGGCGCACGGTGCGCGGGTTGTCGAGCCAGCGCTCCACCGCGTCCTGGACCTGGCGCGGGAAGGTGGCGCTGAACAGCCAGCGTGCCACCGAGCTGTCGAGGTCCTTGACCAGCTTCTCCAACTCCTCGGCGAAGCCCATGTCCATCATCTGGTCGGCTTCGTCGAGGACGACGATCTCGGCGTCGGGCTTCAGGTTGCCCTGGGCCAGGTGGTCGCACATGCGGCCCGGGGTTCCGAGGATCAGGGGCGGATTGCGGCGCAGCTCGCGGATCTGGGGAAAGGCCGGCTGGCCGCCGACGAGCACCGCGCAGGCGCCCTCGCCGAGGATGGTGGCGGCCTCGCGGGCCGCCTGCTGTGCGAGTTCCCGGGTCGGGCAGATGACCCAGGCGTGGTGCAGTTCCCCGGCCTGGATGCGGGCGACGAGGGGGAGGAGGAAGGCGAGGGTCTTGCCGGAGCCGGTGCGCGCCTGGGCGAGGAGGTCGCCGCCTTCGAGGGCGAGGGGGATCACGCCGGCCTGGACGGGGGTCGGGGTCGAGATCCCGCGGGCGGTCAGGCTGGCCACGACCTTCTCGGGCAGGCCGAGCTCGGCGAAGGTGGGCGTGGCGGCGGCGTCGGTCATCCGCACAGCGTGTCACGCTCCCGGGGCCGCGCCATCGGCGATTCCCCGCGGATCAGCGCACGAACAGCTCGGGCCGTTGCTGGCGCAGGCTCGTCCAGCCGCCACCGGCGGCGACGATGAGGTGGTCGTGGAAGGCGAGATCCACGGCGCGGCAGGCCTTGGCCAGCCGCTCGGTCACCGCCAGATCCCCGGCCGACGGGGTGGGATCGCCGCTCGGATGGTTGTGGACCGCCAGGCAGCCGCTCGCCCCGGCGGTCAGGGCGACGCGCAGGAACGCTCGCGGTCCCGCGTCGGTGCCGTCCACATCGCCGTGGCTGACCCGGCGCGGTTCGCCGATCAGCCGGCAGCGGGGATCCACCGGCAGGCACCAGAACTCCTCGTGGGGCAGCCCGGCGACGAGGGGCACCAGCAGCCCCGCCACCGTGGCGGGATCCCCGCACGACGGCCGTTCCCGCAGCCGGCTCGCCGCCAGCCGCCGGCCGAGTTCGAAGGCGGCGGCCAGTTCGCTCGCCTTGGCCTCGCCCAGTCCTGGCAGGTCGGTGAGCTGGTCCATGGTCAGCCGGGCCAGCCCCACCAGCCCGCCCTGGGACTCGAGGAGCCGGTGCGCCGTCTCGATCACGCCATCCCGGTCGTGGCGAAGGATCAGCGCGAGCAGTTCCGCATCGTCGCAGGCCTCGATGCCGGCGCGCAGGGCCTTCTCGCGCGGCCGGTCGCCGTCGTCCCGGCGCTCCAGGGCCTTCACCGGCGCAGCGAGGGCGGCGCGGTGCTGGTCGCGGGCCTCGGGCTTCCAGATAGCTCCGTCCAGGGCCGCGGTCTCCCCCAGGCGGCGGACGAGGTCCTTGGCATCCCAGGGGCGCAGCCCGGCGGCGACCAGGGCGGACTCATCCACCCGGTCCAGGTCGAGGGCGGTGCGCAGGGCTCCGTGCAGCCGTTCCGGGATCACGGCGCCGCCATCCGTCCGAGGGTGAGGACCACCGCACACAGGATCAGAGTGGCGAGCAGCAGGCCGGCCAGCATCCAGCGCCGGCGCATGGCCGGATCGGGCACCGCATCCCAGGCCGCCTGGGCCCTGTCCCGGGCGGTGCGGACCCGCGCCGCCGCCGCAGCGATGGCGGCGGCGACCTCCGTCGATGGCGGTGCGGACCGCAGTCCCGCCCGCTGCGGGTCGAGTTCCGCGTGGGCGGCGGCGATCTCAATGGCGGCGGCACGGATCGCCCCCGCCGCCTCGGGGGTCAGGTGCGGGGCATCGGCGGCGCCGGCGACGAGCTGGTGGGCCTCGACCACGGATCGGAGCTGGGCGAGGGCGGCAGCCTGGGCGGAGCGGGCCGCCGCCCGCTCCCGGGCCCCGGGGCCCGGGTCGCAGGGCGCCACCGGTTCCGGTTCATAGCCGACCTCCGGCGGCGGGTCCGTGGGCAGGCGGAGCCGGCGCACCAGCCAGCCGCCCGCCACGATCAGCATCCCGGCGGTGCACACCGCCGCCACCGGCACCGCCCCCCCGAGCCAGGTCACCGCGTCCATGCCGCGACCTTGGCGTGGCGGCCTGCGGGCGCCAGCCTTTGCGGCGCCGGGGCCGGCGGGCTATCCTCGGGCATGAGCGCCTTCAAGCCCCTCGAACTCGTCCAGGAGCGTCTGCTCGCGGACCTCGCCGACACCGCCCGCTGGTTCCAGGAGCAGATGCCGGACTTCTACCGGCGGACGACCCCCGAGGCCGAGCAGGCCCGGCACCTGGAGCTGGTCCACACCGTACGCCGGACCATGCGCGGCGGCGTCCCCAGCCAGCCGATGGTGCTCGAAGACGCTGCCGCCGGGACCATCCTGGTCGTGGGGGTCCCGGGACAGCACCATCTGCTGGACTGCCTCGCGCTGGTCGGGGATCGGCCGATCACCCGGGTCGAGCTGCATGGCACCAGGGACCGCAGCCTCTTCCTGCATGCATTCCACTGGGGTCCGGATGTCCCGGTGGCCGTCGACATCGCCGCCCACCGGGCCGCCATCGAGAAGGCCATGTGCGGCGCCGACGGTCAGTGCTCGCTCATGGTCCGCCGCTTCCTCGATGCGGTGGACCAGGGCTACCTCGGCCGTTCGTCGGTGGATCGGGTGGTCCGTCACCTCAAGGCGTGGACCCGGCTGACCT
This sequence comes from Candidatus Kuenenia stuttgartensis, assembly GCA_945872305.1. Classification (GTDB taxonomy): domain Bacteria; phylum Planctomycetota; class UBA11346; order UBA11346; family UBA11346; genus CAMCAC01. Next base: position 11,626 of record CAMCAC010000032.1, read on the forward strand.
GTCCCGAGGACGTGGTGGTCGAACAGGACCGGCCCGAGGATCCGCATCAGGTACGCTACGTGGTCGCCACCGGTGGCTCCGATCCGATGCGGCTGCTGGTCCATGTCGGGCGCATCCTGCGCCGGCATGGCCTGACCCTGGCCCGGGGCTACCTCGACTGGGTTCCCGCGGTGTCCGGCCCCGGCCGCTCCCTCATCGCCTCGATCTATGTCCACCACGACGGCCACCTGCCCCGGGAGACCGTGGCAAAAGAGGTCGGTCATGATCTGCACGCGGTCCTCCGCCCGCCGGCACCGCACCTCGTCCCCCACTATCTCGCCGGTCTGTGCACCCTCGACGAGCTGGAGATCCTCGACGCGCTGGTGGCCTGCGCGCACCAGCTCATCAGTCCCGATGTGCCGTTCCTCGATGTGACCGAGGCCGGAGCCGAGGCGATCCAGGCCCAGCCGGAACTGTGCCGGGACATCGCCCACCTCGTCCAGGGCCGCTTCCATCCTGTCCATCCGGTCACGCCGCAGACCTGGGAACGCCGTCACCGGGAGATCCTCGCCCGCGCCCACGCCGTGGAGCCCCGGGCCCAGGCCACGGTCCTTGAGGCGATGGTCCAGGTGGCCGCCGCCGTGCGTCTGACCAATGCCTTCCGCAGTGCGCGCCTGGGTTTGGCGTACAAGCTCGACCCGGTCCTGCTGCCGGCGGCCCGGTTTCCGCAGAGGCCGTTCGGCGTCCTGTTCTTCCACGGCGCCCATGCCACCGGCTTCCACATCCGCTTCCGGCCGTCGGCGCGTGGCGGACTGCGCCTGCTCCTGCCGCGCAACCACGGGCAGCATGCCAAGGCCCGGGACGGCCTGCTGCGCGAGGTCTACGACCTCGCCTGGGCCCAGCAGCTCAAGAACAAGGACATCCCCGAGGGCGGCGCCAAGTGCATCGCCCTCTGCCACCTGGCCGAGGCCGCCCTGCCGAGGGACGCCACCGCCCGGGTCGCCACCGGCGGCGATGGCTCGGCGGCGGTCCGCCAGATCACCGACAGCCTGCTCGACCTGATCCTGCCCGTGGACCAGTGCCCCGAGGTGGCAGGACCCCACGGCACCGCCCGGGAGGCAGCCCTCATCTTCCTCGGTCCTGACGAGAACATGACCCCGGAGCGCATCGAGTGGGTCGCCAACCGGGCCAAGGCGCGCAACCTGCCCCACGCCCCGACCCTGATGTCGAGCAAGCCCGGATCCGGGATCAACCACAAGGAATTCGGCGTCACCAGCGAGGGCATCTTCACCTGGCTGACCATGACGCTGCCGCTCATCGGCATCCGGGAGGGGGCTCCGTATACGGTGAAGATCACCGGCGGGCCGGACGGTGATGTGGGCGGCAACCTGCTCAAGATCCTCGCCCGGGAGCACCGTGGCCGCTGCAAGGTGGTCGCCATCGGCGATGGCACCGGCGCCGCCCACGACCCCGCCGGCCTGGACTGGGAGGAGCTGCTCCGCCTGGTCGCCACCGGCAAGGGCATCGCCGCGTTCCATCCGGCCCACCTGTCGCCCCAGGGCACCGTGCGCCCCGCCACCGACAAGGCCGGCGAGGCCTTCCGCAATGACCTGCACAACGCCATCGCCGCGGACCTCTTCGTGCCCTGCGGCGGCCGCCCCTACACCATCAACGACGCCAATTGGCAACGCTTTCTCGGCCCGGACGGCAAGCCCACGGCGAGGGCCATGGTCGAGGGCGCCAACATCTTCATCACCCCCGCGGCCCGGCGCAGCCTGGAGGACGCCGGACTGGTGGTGATCAAGGATTCGAGCGCCAACAAGGGCGGCGTCATCTGCTCGTCCTACGAAGTGCTCGCGGGTCTGGTGATGTCCGACGACGACTTCCTCGCGGTGAAGCCGCGCTTCGTCGCCGACACCATCGGCCTGATCCGCAGCGCCGCCCAGGCCGAGGCCAAGGCCCTGATCGCCGCCTGGCGGCGCCGCCAGAACACGGTCCGCCTGTCGGAACTGTCGGCCCAGATCAGCGAGGAGATCAACCGCGTCTCCGGCCTCCTCGAACCGCTGATCAGCCAGCATCTCGATGACACGGCCCTGGCCGAGACCTGGCGCGGTCATCTCGAAGCCCATTGCCCCCACGTCCTGGTCGAACGCTTCCGCGACCGCATCCAGACCCGCATCCCCCGCCCGCACCGGGTCGCCATCCTCGCCAAGCGCCTGGCCAGCCGCATGGTCTACCGCGAAGGCCTGACCTGGTGCCGCACCTACATCCAGGAATCGAACCTCTGGGACGTGGTCGGCACCTACCTCGCCGCCGAACGCCAGATGCAGGCCGTCTGCCTCCACCTCGCCGGCCTCCAGATGCCCGGCGGCGACGACCTCATCCGCGTCATCGCCGCCGGCGCCCAACGCGAACTCGTCCGCCGCCACCTCGGCCAGGAGGGGTGAGGAAACGACCTCCGCTCAGCATCGAAGGCCAGGACTCGAACCTGCCGAGGGCACCCGCGCAGCGGGTTGGGGTCCGCCTGCGCGGACCCCAACCGAGGCACCGGCGAAGCTCCCGCGAGCCGGGATGTCCTGCGCATCGCCTGTGATGCGCCCAGTGGATGATGGAGAATGGGCTATGTGCGAAGTGGGCGCATCGCAGGTGATGCGCGATCTCCGAGGGCACCCGCGCAGCGGGTGCGGGTCCGCCTGCGCGGACCCGCACCGAGGCACCGGGCACCCTCCGCGGTGCCCGGCTAGGGATGCGCGGCATGGATGACGCACCATCGCAGAAACGCAGAGAGCCCGGCCATCAGGCCGGGCTCTCTGCGTTTCTGCGATGGTGCGTCATCTAGGACTCGAACCTAGGACCCAGGGATTAAGAATCCCTTGCTCTACCAACTGAGCTAATGACGCGTCGTGCGCGAGGGGAGGCTTCTAGTGGGCTCCACCCGCCCCGTCAAGTACCGGTGTGGCGACCAGCAGGCGGAGGCCGGCGATGTCGCCGGGATCCGCGGTGGCGGTCCACGGACCGGCGTCGGCGGGGATGAGCAGGGTCTGCCAAGGTCCGACCGTGGCGGCGCCACCGGCGGTGGCGATCCGGCCGTGGCCTTCCAGGCAGGTGACGATCTGGCAGACGCCACCGCCACCACCCGACGTGTGGTCCGCGCGGCGCTCCTCGACCAGGAAATAGGGGCATGCCGCAAGGGGACGGAGGGTGCCGCCGGCGGGGTGCGGACGTTCGGCGGGCCGGATGGGTTCGGCCCGGGCGGCGAAGTCGATGGTGGCCAGGCTCTCGCGGACATGCAGCGGGCGCGGCTTGCCGTCGAGGCCGACCCGGCCCCAGTCATCGACCCGGAAGGTGGTGTCGCAGGTCTGCTGGACCTCGTAGAGCAGGCAGCCGGCCCCGATGGCATGGACGGTGCGCGCCGCGAGGAAGACGAAGTCGCCATCCGCGACCTGGTGTCGGGCGAGGAGATCGGACACCCGGCCGGCGGCCAGGGCCGTCTCGAAACGGGTGCGATCGGTGCCCGGGACCGTTCCGCTGTAGAGTTCGCCCTCGGAGACGAGGAGCCAGCACTCGGTCTTGCCCCGGGCCCCGACGCCGAGTTCCACCGCGAGCCGGTCGTCGGGGTGGACCTGGACCGACAGGCGGTCGTTGGCGTCGATCAACTTGACCAGGAGGGGGAAATCACCGCCCGCGAAGCCGGCACCGACCAGAGCGGTGCCGTGCTCCGCGGTCAGGGCGCGCAGGGTCTTGCCGGCATGGGGACCGTCGGCGACCACGCTCATGCCGCGCGGGTGGTCGGCGAGATCCCAGGACTCCCCCACCGGGCCCGGCGGCAGGTCGGAGCGGTGGCGCTCCATCCGCCGGCCGCCCCACACCACCCCCTGGTAGACCGGGCGGAAACGGAGGGGGGCGTCGAGGCGGGGGCTGGTCACGGTGCGGGTTCCTGGGGCGTCGGGGGCGGCTCCGAGGCTGCCTCGCTCCGCCGCCCGTCCAGCGCCCGCCGCTGCTCGCGCAGGCGGCGTATCTTGAGCTGGAAGTCCTGATGCTTGCGATGGTCGCTGCGCACGATCATCACCAGGGCGATGGCGGCGATGACCACCACCGACACGATCGCCGCGTACCACAGGTAGTCGCGCATGGTCAGCGGCGGCCGCGGTGGGACGGTGCGCCAGGCCGATCCGACCATGACCACGGTGTAGGCCTTGTCGCTCTGGCGCTGCACCCGGTTGACCTGGTCGCGCAGGCTGTCCTGCCGCACCTGGATCGCACGGTATTTCAGGAACCGTCCATCGGCACGGATGCGATCGTGGACCCGCGGCCGCGGTCCGTCACCGACCAGGACGAATTCGACCAGGCGGAGGACGCTCTTGATCGAACGGATCTGGGTGCCTTCCGGACTGGTCTCGACCCAGGGTCCGATGTCCCGGGTGTAGCCGAGGATGCGGGTGGACCGGCCGGCGCCGAACGGCCGGTCCCGGGTCGCCTCGTGGTCTTCCCATTGTTCGTAGACGGTGATCTCGACCTCGCAGCGACGGCCCCGCCAGGCGTCGGGATCCGCGTGCAGCTTGTGGAAATCGTTGTTCAGGTTGGGCAGCGCCTCGGGCTGGGCCCGCTCCCGGTCGGCCCAGGCCTGGCCGATCAGGTGGTAGAACGACCGGGTCTCGACGAGGCCGCGCTCATCGCTGATCCCGGCGGACCAGTCCTCGGGCAGCCGCTCCGGGGGGACGCGGCGGAAGTCGGTGAGGGGGTCCTGGGCCTCCTCGACGTTGGGGGTGATCACGCTGCGCGCCGCGACCAGCGGGACCTGGTAGGCGCCGCTCGCGCTCGGCAGCGGGGCTTGGCCGAGGGACCGGCCCACGGCATTGACCATCGCGCCGATGACCAGGTCCTGGCGCGGCTGGTCGAGCACGAGCTGGATGAACTGCTGGCGTTCCGGATCGCCGTCGGCGAGCAGGAGCACCCGCTGCCAGGGCTCGCCGCCGTCGACCGGGGCCTCCGCATGGTCGATGACCCGGCCGGCGACCAGCACCGGGCTGCCGGCGCGCACCTCGCCCTGGATCAGGTCCCGCGGGTAGACCCGCTGCGGGACCGGCGGGGCGAGCCGGTCCGCGGCGAGCCGGGCCCCGGTCCAGGCCAGGGTCCGGGCATCCAGGCCACCGACCACCAGGCTCACATCGGACTCGTCGACCAGGGCGCGCATGGCCTCCGTCTCCTCGGCGATGCCCGCGGCGGACGGCAGGGCATCGGCCCCGGGGAGGACCACTTCGGGCATCGGCTCCAGGGGCGCTTCGCGGCTGATCACCTCCCGCGGGGGGGTGGCCATCTGCCGCGACAGCTCCATGAAGTCGTACCACAACCAGACCACGGCGCCGAGGATGAACGGCATCATGACCAGGACGCGCCACTCCTTGGGCGCCATGGCCCGGCGGCGGTACTGGGCGCGCTTGTCCAGGGTGAATCCCTGGTCGCGGTTGGAATCGGGGCGGAAGTTCAGCATCCGGGCAGGGTCAACGCAGGGAGTGGGGTTGGTTCACCAGCGCACCCAGACGGATTGCACGCCATCTCCGGCCAGGATGTGCCCGTCCGGTGAGCAGGCCGCGGCGGTGATGTCGGTCAGCCCGAGTTCCGCCGCCCGACGCGCCCAGAGGAAGCGGGCCGCGCTGCCGCTCGCATCGATGGCCTGGATGTCCGCGCGGTCGCCATCGGCCACGAGCAGCGCGCCCCGGCGGTCCACGGCCATGGCGATCGGGGCGCGGAACTGGAGCGGGCCGTCGCCCTTGCCGCCCAGGTGGAGCCCGACCGCGCCATTGCCCGCCTGGTGGTCGAGATCGAAGCGTTTCACCTGCCGTTCGTCCGCATCGAAGACGTACAGCCGATCGCCGGCCGGGGACACCGCGATCAGGGTCGGTTCCCGCAACGTGGTCGTCGTCTTGCCATAGGCGCCGACGGAGAACCGGAAATCCCCCTGGGGCGAGAACACCGAGATGCGATAGGCGTCCTCGTCCAGGACATAGGTGCGGCCGGCGGCGTCGATGGCGATGGCGCGGGCGTCGGCGAACTGGCCCGGCCCTGAGCCGCGGCCACCGTAGGTACCGGTGGCCGGCAGGCCGACCCGCACCACCTGCTGCTTGCCGGAACTCAGCATGCCGGTGCTGCCGTCCAGCAGATGCAGGCTGGATCCGTCGTTCGCCACGGCGGCGGCGATGGCCGAACCCAGGCTGTCCGGCAGGGGGCGGCGGGCGATCACCCAGCCCTCGGCATCGGTGGCGAGGGCGGTCCGGGTGTCGGCGTCGATCGTCCAGGTGGTCGCCGCACCATCGATGGTGGTCACCCCGGCCAGGCGCAGGCCGGCGCCGCGGACACCGGTGGCGGCGCCGGGGGCGCCGGCACGGACCACGAGGCCCGACTCGGGCCAGCACACATAGGCCACATCACCATCCACCACCAGGGCTCCGGCCGGTCCGGGCCGGGCGACGCCGAAGGGGGATGGATCGCCGAGGCCGGAGCCGGCGGCCTTGCCCTGGCCGTCGATCAGGGTCAGCCGCCCGTCATCGGCCAGCACGAGCACCCCGGTTCCCGCCGCGTCGAGATCGACCGGCGTCCCCGCATCGGCGGGGATGGACCACGCCGGGAGCGGACGCAGCCAGCGGTCCCAGCGGTGGATCCGCCGCTCGGCGGGATCCAGGGCGAGGATCGCGCCGTCCGGAAGGGCGGTCACCCGGGTCAGCTCCTTGAATGCATCGGGCCCGGTCGCCCGGCCGAGCAGGCAGCGCCAGCGGCCGTCCGGATCGAGGACCGCGATGCCGCCCAGGCGGGCATCGACCACCGCCCAGCCATCGAGGGTGCCGGTGGCATCGGTGGGCTGGACCAGGCCCTCGACCGCGGCCCGGGCGGTGCCGTCCGCCGCCAGGAGCACGAATTGACGGGCATCGCCGTCGACGGCCGCCCAGGCGTCGCCGCGGACCGCCAAGGCCACCGGCCGGCGCACCGCCGCGGTGACCGGCTGGGCCCCGGACCAGCCGGCGTCCTGGAGATGGATGCGGCCCTGGGGATCGATGCCGGCGAACTGGCCATCAGCCCGCCGGACCATCCGGCTGAAGGCCGGCTCGGCGGGTCCACCCAGCCGCTGGCCGAGCCCGGGATTCGGGGCCGCCGCCGGGGTGGCGCTCAGGGCGACCGTCCCGCTCCAGGACTGGCCCAGGGCGTCACGCCCATGCATCACCAGGACCGCCGCGCCGCCGGTGGCGGGGGGGAACCAGCGCACGGCCGGGGCCCGGCTGGTGGTGCTGTCGAGCCGTCCGACCCGGCCGGCGGGCCCCTGGAGGGCCCAGCGCCAGGCGGTGGCATCGCCGTCGGGGTCCGCCAGGGGCAGGCGGATCTCGGCGGCGGCACCGCCGGCAACCACGACCGGGGCGAGCGCCGCGATGGGGCCCGGGGCACCGTTGGGTGCCGCCTCGTCGCCGGCGGGAACCGCGTCGAATCCTACGGCGATGTCGGGGCCTCCGCGCCAGAAGATGCGCGCCTCGACCACCGCGCCGACGGCGGTGACCTGGGCCTTGGCCCCGGTCTGGGGGCGTTCGATGATGACCTGTCCAGTGAGCGGGTGCCGTTCGATCCGCGGTGCGCCGGCCAGATGGAGGACCTGTCCGAGCCGGGGTGGTGCATCCGCGAAGCGGATCCACAGCCGGTCGCCGGCGACCCGCTCGACGGTGCCGAGGGACTCCCCGGCGGCGAGTCCGGTGGCGAGCAGCAGGGGGGCGAGGGCCAGGGGTGCGATGCGCATGGGACTCACGGCTCAAGGACGGCGGAGAGGATGCGGAAGCCGGCGGGGCCCGGGGCGAGGCGCATACGGTAGCGCAGATCCCGTTCCGGGAACACCGCCAGGGCATGGCGGATGACCACCGCGGCGGCGATGGTGTCGGGTTCCCCGGACACCGGCTCGGCGGTGACCAGCCGGCTGGTGAACACCAGGCCCGGTTGCGCGGCGAGTGCGGCCAGGGCCCCAGCCAGGGTGGCATCGGCGACCACGGCATCGATGGCCGCCCGGTCGCCGGCCAGGACACCCCGGTCGAGGGCGGCCAGGACGGAGGTCGCTGATTCCCGGCGTCCGCGGGCGGCGAGATCCGTCATCAACCCGGCGGCATCGGCACGGCCCTGGCCGTCACCGGCGGTCCAGGCGCGGACCGCCGCGGCGACCGCGGCCAGGGGTTGCGTGGGATCGGCGATGCGCGCCGCCAGGGCGCGGGCCTCGCTTGCCAGGCGGGCCTCCCGGGCGGCGGCGAC
>CAMCAC010000033.1 GCA_945872305.1 Candidatus Kuenenia stuttgartensis
GGATCGATCTGCGGAGCCCCCGGCACATAGACCGAAGCCGGGCCGCCGGAGAGGATCAGGCCCTTGGCGCCCTTGAGCTTCTCCAGGGGCGCGGAGCAGGGCAGGATCTCGCAGTAGACCTTCTGCTCACGCACCCGGCGGGCGATGAGCTGGGTGACCTGGCTGCCGAAGTCGAGGATGTAGACGGTGTCGTGCATGACGGGTTCCGGGTTTCGGGTTTCGGGTTTCGGGAACCCATCACTCCGGACGGTAGTTCGGCGCTTCCTTGGTGATCTTCACATCGTGCGGGTGCGACTCGCGCAGTCCGGCGGCGGTCATCTTGAGCAGCTTGGCGGTGCGCTGGAGGGTCGGGATGTCCTTGGCACCGCAGTAGCCGAGGGCCGCCTTGAGACCGCCGACCATCTGGTGGACGACGCTGGCGACCGGTCCCTTGGAAGGGACCATGCCCTCGATGCCTTCGGCGACGAGCTTCTCGGCGCCGGCGGCGGAATCCTGGAAATAGCGGTCGGCGCTGCTGTGGCGGGCGGTCATGGCGCCGATGGAGCCCATACCGCGGTACGCCTTGAACTGACGGCCCTGGTAGATGATCGCCTCGCCCGGCGCCTCGTCGGTGCCGGCGAGCATGGAGCCGAGCATCACCACCTGGGCACCGACCGCGATCGCCTTGGCGATGTCGCCGGAATACTTGATGCCGCCATCCGCGATGAGGGGGACCCCGCCCGCGCGGCAGGCCTTGGCCGCGGCCATCACCGCCGAGATCTGCGGGACTCCGACGCCGGCGACGACCCGGGTCGTGCAGATGGAGCCGGGGCCGATGCCGACCTTGACCGCGTCGGCGCCGGCGCGGATCAGGTCCCTGGCGGCCTCCTCGGTGGCGACGTTGCCGGCGATCACCTCGATGTCGTGGGCCTTCTTGATCGCCTTGACCGTCTCCATGACGTTGCGCGAATGGCCGTGCGCGCTGTCCACGACGACCACATCGACCCCGGCGGCGACCAGGGCCTGGACCCGGGCGAGATCGCCGACGCCGACCGCCGCACCGACCCGCAGACGGCCGCGGGCGTCCTTGCAGGCGGTGGGGAACTGCTCCTGGCGCTCCAGGTCCTTGATCGTGATCAGGCCCTTCAGGCGGCCCTTGGCGTCGGTGAGGATCAGCTTCTCGACCTTGGCCTTGTAGAGGATGTCCTTTGCCTCGGCGAGACTGACGCTCGGCCGGGCGGTGACGAGGTTGGTCGACATCACTTCGCGGATGGGCGTCGTCGGCTTGCGGTGGTACTTGAGGTCGCGGCGGGTGACGATGCCGACCACCCGCTCACCGTCGACCACCGGCATGCCGCTGATGTGGTGGCGCTCCATGAGCTCCTGGGCGTCCTTCATGGTCGCCCCGACCGCCAGGGTCTTGGGGTCGACGATGACGCCATTCTCGCTGCGTTTGACCTTCTCGACCTCGAGCGCCTGGTTCTCGATCGACAGGTTCTTGTGGATGATGCCCAATCCGCCGAGCTGGGCGAGGGCGATGGCGAGCCGGTGCTCGGTGACCGTGTCCATGGCCGAGGACAGGATCGGGATGTGCAGACGGATCCGCCGGGTGAGCTGGGTGGCCACATCCGTGTCCTTCGGCACCACGTCGCTCCGCGCGGGTACCAGCAGGAGGTCATCGAAGGTCAGTCCTTCAGCGGTCAGGATGGTGGCCATGGGCTCCTCGGTCTGTGAACGCGGCAGCATGCGCCGGTCCGAAGGCAGGCAACGGTTGCCCGGACCGGCCATGGCACAGGCTTCCGCCGTGAGCCCCGACCTGCGCCACCGCCTCACCTTCGGCTTCCCCTTGGCGGGAGGGATCATCGGCCTGCTGGCCTGGGACCTCACCGCCGGCGGCCACCACGGGCTGCTCATCCTCACCGTGGTCACGGTCGTCCTGGGGGCCCGGGAATTCCGCCGGCTGGCGGCGACCCAGGCGGCAGAGGCGCGCTTGGCGCCCATGGTCCTGGTAGCCACGGTCCTGGCGGTCCTGCCCCATCTGGAGACCTGGTCCCGACAGGAGGGACCGCTCGGCGCCCTGTGCGCCAAGCTCGCCGCGGCCCCGGTGGCGGAGCTGGCCCTGGCCCTGGGGCTGGCCTGGACGGTCACCACCCAGATGGCCCGCTACGCGGTGCAGAACTTCACCGCCAATCTGGGCGCCACGGTGCTCGGCATGCTCTACCTGGGCGTGTCGTTCAACCTGCTCGGCCGTATCGCCATGGACGATGATCCGGTCGGTCGCGGCACCTGGCTGCTCCTCGCCTTCGTCGCCGCGGTGAAATTCGGTGACATCACCGCGTATTTCGGCGGGCGGGCGTTCGGACGGCACAAGATGGCGCCGCGCATCAGTCCGGGAAAGACGTGGGAGGGGTTCACCTGCAGCTTCGTCGGCGCGGTTGGCGGGAGCTACCTGGTGCATGCGATCTCGCTGGCCTGCGGCGGATCGGCCTTCGCCGGCTGGTGGCAGCCGGCGGTGTGGGGCATCGTCCTCGGACCCCTGGGCGTGCTCGGCGATCTCGCCGAATCCGCGCTGAAACGCGATGCCCAGGTGAAGGACAGCGGATCCATGCTCCCGGGCTTCGGCGGCTGGCTCGACCTGCTCGACGCCCTGCTGCTCGCTGCGCCGATCGGCTTCCTGCTCTCGTTGGTGGTCTAGGTACAATGGTGTTTAGCGACTCACCATACGGATTTCGAGGTTTCCAGGAGTCCAGGAGATCACGGAGGGCCGCGGAGCATTTCTTAAGGATTTCCGTGGCCCTCCGTGATCTCCCGCCCTCCTGTTAGCTTCGACTATGGACCGTTGCTAAACACCATTGGGGCTAGGTAGCCCCAAGAAGACACCAGGGCACCATCGTCAGATGGTGCCCTGGTGGAAGGCGGCGGAGATCGACTGCGGAAGGGATCAGGGCGCGGTGGACGGCTCAACCGGCGCCGCGGGCTTGACCCCGCTCAGCCGGCTGCGGATCTCGGCCTTGCGCTGGTCGTACTCGGACTCCTGGCCCATGGGAACGATGCGCGGCGTGATGAAGATGGTCAGGTTGCGCTGCTGGACTTCGTCGGTCTTCTTCTTGAACAGCCAGCCGAGGACGGGGATGTCGCCGAGCAGCGGCACCTTGCGGTCGTCCTCGACGGTCTTGTTACGCAGCAGGCCGCCGATGACGCCGGTCCGGCCGTCGCCGACCATGATCACCGACTTGAGGCTGGTGCGGTCCTTCTGCGGCAACTGGATCGTGGTCTGGGTGTCGCCCTGGCCCGAGGAGAACGTCTGGAGCTGGGCCTCCTCGTTCAGGGTCTCGAGGTTGAGCAGGACGAAGCCGTCGCCGGTGATGGTCGGGCGGATCTTCACCGTGATGCCGTCCTTGACCGGCGATGAACCGGCTTCGGACAGGGTGGTGGTGACATTGCCGTCCTGGGCGGTCTGGGTCGCCTCGGCGTAGCGGATCTCCCGGCCGATCTCGATCGACGCCTCGGTGTTGTCGAGGGTGAGGAGCTGCGGCGACTGGAGGATCTCGGTGCTGTTCAGTTTGGACAGCATCTCGAAGACCATGTTCGCGCTCAGGGTGCGGATGCCGCCGGAGGTGGGCAGGTTGGCGGAATCGCGGCCGAAGCCGGTCTGGGCGGTGCCGCCGGTCACGGTGCCGTTGAACGGCACACCATTGACCAGGGCCGGCAGCTGGCTGAACGGGGACGAGCCGAAGCCGATCGAACCGACATCCTTGACGTCCATGGTCAGGAGCAGGGGATCGAAGCCGATGGTCTGGGCATCGGTGGTCGCGAACTCGACGAACTTCATCTCGATGAGCACCTGGCGGGTGCGGGCATCGAGGGTGTTGATGGTCTTGGTCGCCTTGTCGAGGGCGGGCGGGGTCGCGGTGATGATCAGGCTGTTGGAGCGCGGGTCGGTGATGACCGTGCCCTCCTGGCCGACCTGGGCCTCGATGACCGTCTTCATGCCGTCGGCGGTGGCGTAGTTCAGGCGGAAGATCTTGGTCTCAAGATCCTGCTGGACCATGTCGCGGCTGATGATGCGGATGATCGAGTAGTCCTGCTCGATCCAGGCGTACCCGCTGGCCTTGACCACCACGTCCAGGGCCTCGCGCCAGGGCACGCCCTGGAGGACCATGGTGACCTTCTTCTGGCTGTCGATGTCATCAGAGATGACGATGTTCACACCGGCTTGGCGGGCGATGGCCTCCATGACCTTGGTCAGGGGAGCGTCCTGGAGCTCCATGCGGACCCGGAGCGGGTTGGTGAGCAGCCACAGGCGGTCGCTCTTGCGCTCGATGACGTAGTTGTGCTTGCGGGCGATCTGCTCGACCGCTTCCTGCCACGTCACATTGACCAGGCGCAGGCTGATGCGCGGCTGGTCCGGTTCATTGCAGACGATGTTCACATTGGCCCGGCGGCTGATCCACTGGAGCACCTGCTCCAGGGGACGTTCGCTGGTCTCGATGGTGATGGTCTCACCAGCGGGCGGGGTGTCCGCCGCGACGAGCGGGGACATGGGCATCGCCAGGACAAGGGCGGTGGCGGCGACGAGATGGCGCAGGCGCATGGGGGGCTTCATCGGGCGGGGGTGGTGGCGGCTGCGGCCTTCGGGTCCTCGCCGACATAGACGGGGAACTCGAAGCGGCGACGGCTGCGATCGTGATGGAAGCGGAAATCGACGCGGTCGGTGGCGATGCTGATGACCGTCGCCTTCTTCTTGATGGTCTGGTTCAGGCCGACGGCGGCGGGTTCCGTGGAGAGGATGGCGAGCTTGGCGCCATTCTCGGCCCACAGGATGCCTTCGACCTTGATGGCAAGGGCCCGGAACTCCCGTTCCGCGTCCATGCGGTCCAGGGCGTCCTGGGCCTGGGTCCGATAGCCGCTGATGAGGGCGGCGATGCGGGCGATGGCCGGGTCGGCGAGATAGCGTTCCAGCTGGCGAAGGACGGATTCCGAGGCCTGGACGACCTCTTCGAACCGGCGCTCGGCGAGGAGGGCCTTGATCCGGGACTCCTCGCGCTGGGCGTAGGCCAGGGCATCGGCGTTGCTATCGCTCTGACCAGGGGACTTCTGGGATTTGGTCGCGTTGGCCTGGGCCGCTTCCGCAGCGTCCTTCTGGAACCCGAGGATCACCTCAAGGTCGTAGAAGACATCCACGCGGTCAGGCCGCTCATCGAAGCGCCAGGCAGGCTGGGCGACGGTGGCCGACGAGGGCGAACGCCCTGGCTCGACCGACTGGGCCGCGACACACGGGCCCGCGATGGCGACCAGCGTCAGCAGTGAGAACACAGGCTTCATCAGCGGCCTCCCGCGGGACCAGCGGCGCTGTAGATGTGGGTCAGGATCTCGATCCGAGCGGAGTGCTCGGTGAAGGCGATCTTGTCGCTGCCCTTGACGGAGCTGACCTGGCCGGGCTTCACCGTGATGGACTGGACGCTCATGAACCGGTCATTGGCCTCGATGGCATCCAGGTATTTGATCAGACCGTTCAGGGAGCCGCGGGTTTCAGCGATGAAGGTGATCTTGCGGGTGTTGAGGGCACCCCGCTGCGGGGGACCTGCCCGGCGCGGAGCCTCGGCCTGCTCGATGATCTTCACCGACTCCAGGGTCACGGCCCCACGGGCAAGATCCTCGATGCGGCGACGCATCTCGGCCTTCTCCAGCTCGGTCGGCAACTTGTCCTCATAGGACTTCTTGTCGGCCTCCAGGGTCTTCTTCTCGAGTTCGACCGCCGGACGCCGGGAGATGGTGGCGTCCTTGGCCTTGATCTGGGAGACGAGATCGGCCGCTTCGGCACCACGGGATCCATCCTGGGTGCGGGCCAACAGGGCCGGCAAGCGGACATCGGCGACGGTCAGCCCAGTGCCCAGGTCCTGGTGATAGGGCCCGATCTCGCCAAGGTCCGTCCAGACGAACCACAGGAAGATGGCGGCGATGGCGCCGGGCAGGCCATAGCCGATGCCGAGCTGCTGCACGCGCGGGAGCCGGCGGATGGCCTCAACGATGGGGTTGGCCATGGTCAGCGGACCTTCGTCGCCGGCGCGGCGCTGGGCTTGGCGGCGGTCTGGAGCCCGACCACCTTCTGCCGGGTGAACTTGAGAGGCAGGTCGATCACGGTCCGCTGGATCTTCTCGTTCCAACGCGGGTCATCGCCCTTGTAGTCGGTCTCCGGTTTCCCGACGAATCCATGCTCGGTCCACCAGGTGCTGCGTTCGACGGTATCGAAGAAGCTCTTGATGTAGTTGCCGTTCAGATTCTTCTGGGCTCCGAGCAGCTTGAAGCGGAGCTTCATGGCGAATTCGATCTTCTCGGACTTGTCCTTGGCGGCGGCCGGACCGCGGGCGGCGGCGGCACGGGCGCCGGCGGCGGCGACCACGGGGACGACAGCCAGCTCGGAGATCCTGACATCAAACCCATTGAGGGTGAAGGTGCCGCTCACCAGACTTGCGAGGTCATCGATGGTCTTGGCCCACGTCACCTTGCTCTCGATCAGGTTGCGGACGGCATCGCGCTGATCCCTGAGGACCGCGATCTCCTTTTCAAGGGCCTCGACCTCGGCGGCTTTCCGCTTGCGGTCTTCGAGGGTGGCCTTGTGGGCGTCCACCGCGGCGATGGCGCCCGGGAGGCTGACCCAGTGGATCCAGGCCCACAGGCAGGCTGCGAGCACGGCGGCCGCTGCAGTCGCTCCGATGCCAAGCGCATGCGGATTGACGCTGCGGCGGCCCTTTCGCAACTCCGACGGCAGAAGGTTGATGCGGATCATGCGGGGGTCCCGGCCGGCGTGGCCACTCCTACCTTACGCTGGCAGCGGTGCCCTGTCAAAGGCATCGATCCGGAGGTCCGTTCGGAGAGTGGTAGGTGCGTCACCCGGCCGCCAGGGACGCATCCGTCCGGTCAAGGGCCTCAAGGGCGTCGGCGAGGAGGTGTGGCACCCTTCCCGGCTCGACATGGAGGACCTCGGCCGTGCGCTGGCTGTCAGCGCCGCCGCGATAGGTCAACTCAAGCACGCGGAGCTGGGATTCATCAAGCTCCCCAAGCGCCCGATCGAGCCGGGACAGCTGCCGGGACAGCCCGGGATCCGCCGGCAGGCAGGCGTCGGAGAGGGGCTCGTGGAGGCCCTCTGCCGGATGCTCGCCGGCCCAGGTCATGGCTTGACCGGCGGCGTGCCGGCGCAGCCAGCCGGGCAGGTCGGCGGGGTCCGCCTCGGCGATGTGCCGC
Source organism: Candidatus Kuenenia stuttgartensis (assembly GCA_945872305.1). Taxonomy (GTDB): domain Bacteria; phylum Planctomycetota; class UBA11346; order UBA11346; family UBA11346; genus CAMCAC01. Next base: position 7,225 of record CAMCAC010000033.1, read on the forward strand.
CAGGCGGCGACCAGGGCCGCGACCACCAGGCGCTCGACCAGGGCCGGACGACGGATCCGGGATCCGAGATACGCGGCCAGGACCGGGGCATGGCGGGCGGAGATGCGACCCCAGGCTTCGAGGTCCCCGCCGCGGGCCGCATCGAGGTCCGCCGCATCCACGGTCATCAGCGGCCGTAGCGCTGGAGGGAGTCGATCAGCGCCACCTCGGCGGGCCATGGCTGGCGCCGGGGGTCGGTGATGGCGACGATGGAGCGGAAGACCTTCATGTCGGTCAGGGGCCAGGCCGCCAGCTCGCCGCGCCGGGTCTCGCGCCGGACCGAGGGTTCCGGCAGGATCGCCAGACCGAGGCCGGCGAGGACCATGGCCTTGATCACCTCCGGCGAGTCGTGCTCCAGGGCCACCCGCAGATGCACGCCCAGGTTTTCCAGCGCGTGGTCGATGAGGCGGCGGGTGACCGTGGTGCTGGGGAGGAGGATGAAGTCCTCGTGGGTGTAATTGAGGATGCTCCGGCTGCGCCCGGTGTGGTTCACCGGCAGGACCAGGACCATCTCCTCGTCCCACAGCTTGCGGCACATCAGGCCCTGGGGGTCGCGCTCGACGGCGCATACGGCGATGTCGACCTCGCCGCTGGCGACCATGTCCGGCAGGACCTCGCTGGTCTGGCAGATCAGGCGCAGGTTGACCCGGCGGTTGCCGCCCAGATACGGCCGGAGGATGGACGGCAGGTTGTTGATCGCCACGGATTCGCTGGCGCCCAGGCGGACCCGGCCGCCGGTGGTGCCGGTGGCCGCGGCGAGATTGCTGGTGACCCGGCTCAACTCTTCGAGCAGCGGGGTGGCGCGGCCGACCAGCTCCTCGCCCTGGAGGGTGAGGCGCACGGAGCGGCCCACCCGCTCGAACAGCTTGATGCCGAGGGCTTTTTCCAGGCCCATGACCTGACGGGACAGGGCAGGTTGGCTGATCTCCAGCTCGCTGGCAGCCTTGGTGAAACTTCCGTGACGCGCCACGGTGATGGCGGCCAGGATCTGCTCCGTGGCCGGCAACTGCCCTTTCATGTTGCGCATCAGCGAGGCGGGCGCGGGCCCGGAGAATCCGGGGACTTCCGTTGAGAGGTTCTCGTCCATGATGTCCATGCCGGTGTTCCCGGTGGAGGTACGATGTCCCGACGCGGTGACCAGTCCAGAGGCGAGAATCGGCGATGGAACCGCCATCAGGATAGCCGGCGGAGGGACAAGGACACCCGGTCCCGGGACAAGGAGGGGCGCAAGGCACCCCCGGACACTGATGAGATCCGCACCGCCCTGGGCGGCATCGAGGGCGGCGCCACCGCCAGCCAGATCGCCCAGGCCCTGGGCAGCGACGATCCCCGGCCGATCGCCCAGGCCCTGCGCCGGATGGTGGAACAGGGCCAGGTGCTGGAATCCCGCCCCGGCCGCTACCTGTTGTCCGGCACCGGCGGCGAACACGCCGCCACCGTGGCCGAGGACGACGACGGCCGGCTGATCGCCCGCTGCGACGATGGCACCATCCACCCGATCCACGCCGAGTACGCCATCGGCACCAAGCCCGGCGACGTGGTCCAGGTCCTCCTCGGCGAGGACGGCCAGGGCGTGGTCACCCGCATCCTGCGCCGTTCCGGCCGCGAGGTGGTGGGCACGGTGAATTTCCGTCCCGCCGGCCCCGTGCTGGCCTGCGACAACCGGCGCGAGGGCACCCTGCCGGTGCGCTCCGCCTTCGCCAAGTTCCGCGACACCTACAAGGCCGGCGACCGGGTCGTCGGCGTGGTGGAGATCGACGAAACCGGCGAAGCCGGCGTCCACCTGACCCGCATCCTCGGCGCCGAGTCGCCGGAGATCGCCGACTTCCGCTACGTCTGCCTGGCCCACGACCTGCCCGGGGAATTCCCGCCCGAGGTCCTGGCCGAGGCCCACGCATTCCCCGAGACCTTCTCCGCCAAGGGCCGCGAAGATCTGCGCGAGGAGCTGGTGATCACCATCGATCCGGCCACCGCCAAGGACTTCGACGACGCGATCAGCCTCAAGAAGGACGCCCGGGGCCGCTGGGTCGTGGGCGTGCACATCGCCGATGTGAGCCACTTCGTCCGCCCGGGCACCGCCCTGGACGGCGAGGCGGCATCGCGCGGGACGAGCTGCTACCTGGTGAACCGGGTCGTCCCGATGCTCCCCGAGCGGATCTCGAACGGCCTGTGCAGCCTGGTCCCGCACCAGGACCGCTACTGCCTGTCGGCGTTCCTGACCCTGGACAAGAACGGAGATCTGGTCGGCACGCGGATCAGCGAGACGGTCATCCACAGCCGACACCGCTTCACCTATGAAGAGGCGATGGCGGTCATCGACGGCTCCGACCGCTCCGGCAAGTGGGACGCCGAGACCATCGAGATGGTCAAGACCGCCTCGACCCTGGCCCAGAAGCTGCGCAGCAACCGCGAGAAGGCCGGCGCCCTCAACCTGTTCTCGGTGGAGCACCGCTTCTCCCTCGACGTGGACGGCAACCCCGTCTCCGTCGCCCGGGAGGCCACCGACGAAAGCCACCAGCTCATCGAGGAGTTCATGCTCCTTGCCAACCGGGCGGTGGCGGCGTGGATCGACCAGCGGGGCCTGCCCTGCGTGTACCGCATCCACGACGAGCCGGACGAGGAGCGCATGGCGCTCTTCGCCACCCTGCTCGAAGCCTACGGCATCGACGCCCGGGGCCACGACAACCGCTTCGGCCTGCAGAAGATCCTCCAGCGGATCAGCCAGGAGCCGCCGTCGGCCAAGCTGGTCCTGAACTTCCTCTGCCTGCGCGCCTTCGCCAAGGCGATCTACCAGGTGGAGAACGTGGGCCACTACGCCCTGGCGTTCACCCACTACGCCCACTTCACCAGCCCGATCCGCCGCTACCCGGACCTCCTGGTCCACCGCCTGGCCAAGCTCGCCCTGCGGCTCAAGGACTACCGGGATGTGGAGGCCCGCCCCCTCTACCTGGACGGCCTCGCCCGCCAGTCCTCGTGGCTGGAGCAGCGCGCCCAGCTCGCGGAACGCGACATCCAGGCCCGCAAGGCCGCCCGCTACCTGGCGGCGCGGATCGGCGAATCCTTCCCGGCGGTGGTCACCGGCGCCGCGCCCCACGGCCTGTACCTCCAGCTCATCGAGACCGGCATGGACGGCCTGCTGCCCATGCGTGCCCTCGGCGACGACTATTACGAGTACAACCAGGAGCGGCAGGCCCTCATCGGCAAGAACAGCGGCCGTGTCCTCGGGGTCGGCGCCGAATGCGATGTGGAGGTCGACGCGGTCGATGTGGAGCGGGCCGAGGTGACCCTGGGCCTGCCCGGGGGCGCCACCGCCATCCGCACCGCCAAGTCGCGGACCAAGGCCATCGCTCCGGCAGCGGCCCCCGCCGCGCCGGCGCCGGCGCAGGCACCGGTCGCCACCAAGGGCGCCGATGGCACCCTGGCCAAGGTCCTTCTCGGCCGGGGCGGGCGGGGCAAGACCGCCGCCAAGCCGGCGGAGAAGCCCGCCGAGAAGCCGGCGCCCGCCAAACCGGCCGCCGCCAAGCCCGCAGCCCGGACCACCCTCAAGCGGACCGTGACCCCAGCCCCGGAACCGGGCGCCGGCGTGGTCAAGAAGGGCCGGGTCAGCGCCTGGCTCGACCGCAAGGCCGCGGAACGCAAGACCGAGAACGACCGCTTCGCCAAACTGTCGGAGCTGATCCGCAAGCGCTGACATCGGCGGAGGGGAGATGCGTAGGGAGGGATCGAAACCCGGTGATCCCCCAGGGAGGCAAGCGTCGAGGTGACCGGTCTCCCGGGACCGCCGGTTTTCAACCGGCAGGGCAACCGTTCGGGCCGGTTGGAAACCGGCGGTCCCAGGGCCTCCTCTTGTTCGTTCCAATCCGCCTACGCGAACAGCCGCGCCGCCTTGTGCAAAGCGGTGATGGCCTGGTCGATGTCTGTCTCGTCGGTGTAGCAGCCGACGCTGATCCGGGCCGTGGCGGGCACGCCAAAGCGTTCCATCACCGGCTGGGCGCAGTGGTGGCCGGCGCGGATGGCGACGCCTTCGTTATCGAGGACCGCCGCCACATCCGCCGGATGGCAGCCATCCAGCACGAACGACACGGCTCCGGAGCGCTCCGGAGCCGTGCCGATCCGGCGTAGGCCGGGGATGTCCGCCAGGCCGGCCTCGATGCGGGCGAGCAGGGCCTGTTCGTGGGCCGCCAGGGCGGACCAGCCCAGCCCTTCCAGCCAGCGGATCGCCGCCGCCAGGCCGATGGCCTCGACGATGGGCGGGGTGCCGGCCTCGAAGCGGGCCGGGGGCTTGGCGAAGGTGGTGCCCTTGAAACTGACCCGCTCGATCATCTCGCCGCCGCCGCGCCAGGGCGGCATGGCCGCCAGGACCTCGGGCCGGCCCCACAGCACGCCGATGCCGGTGGGGCCGTAGACCTTGTGGGCGCCGAAGACCAGCCAGTCGCAGCCCAGGGCGCGGACATCGATGGGCCGGTGCGGGGCGGATTGGGCCGCGTCGACCAGCACCAGGGCGCCGTGGGCGTGGGCCCGGCGGCTCATCTCGGCCACGGGATTCACCGTGCCGATGCTGTTGGCGATGTGGACCACGCCGACATAGCGCACCCCGCCGGCGGCAAGCAGGCGATCGTAGGCATCGAGATCCAGGGTGCCGTCGTCCAGGACCGGGATCGGCTCGACCCGGGCGCCGGTGCGCTCGGCCACCAATTGCCAGGGCACCAGCCCCGCGTGGTGGTCCAGCCCGCTGACCAGCACCCGGTCGCCGGGCTTGAGATGCGACAAGCCCCAGGACCACGCCACCAGATTGATGGCGTCGGTGCAGCCCATGGTGAACACGATCTCGTCCCGGGCCGCGCCGAGGAAGCGGGCCACGGTCTGGCGGGCGTCCTCGTACGCCTTGGTCGACTGCACGGACCGCTCGTAGATGCCGCGGTGGACCGTGCCGTAGCCGGTGCGCAGGAAGTGGTCCATCGCCTCGATCACCGCCAGGGGCTTCTGGGCGGTGGCGGCGGTGTCGAGGTAGGCGAAACGCTTGCCCCGGGCGGTGTCCGCGAGCCCAGGGAACTGGGCGCGGACTGCGGCGACATCGAGGGCGGCGGTCATGGCTTCAGGCGGTCCCGGGCGATGGCGGCCACGCCGGCGTGGGGGATGGCCGCCAGGACCTCCTCCAGGTACGCGGTGCCGAGCAGGGTCGCGGCGGCGGCGGGGTCCAGGCCGCGCATGCGCAGGTAGCGGACCTCCTCCGGGTCGAGCTGGCCGATGGTGGCCCCGTGGGCGGCTTTCACCTCGTCGGCGCGGATGTCGAGCTGGGGCCGGCTGTCGGCCCGGGCCTTGGGCGAACGGACCAGGCTGCGGTGCTGGAGATCCGCGTCGGACCCGTCGGCCCCGGGGACCATGGCGATGAGCCCGTCGAAGCTGGTTCGCGCTGCGTCATCGAGCAGGCATTTGACGAGCTGCCGGCTCGGGCTGGCATGACGGTGCAGGATCCGGCTGACGAGATGGGCCTGATCCGTGCCGCGCACCGCCAGGGCGGCGTGCAGGCCGAACTCCGACCCAGTCTGGGCGAGATCCACATCGATGCGGTGGCGGACCAGCCCGCCGCCGGTGGCGGCCAGGTGCCACACGAGTCCCGCATCCTGGCCGACCTGGGCGGTCCAGCCCGTGGTCAGTACCCCGGGCACCGGGGTCGCCTGGATTTCAGACACCCGCAGGCGGGCGCCCCGTCCCAGCCGGATCGTGCCGCCGGTGTGCGCCCGCGCCGCGCCGAGGTGGACATGGACGATGGCGAGATCCGCCTGGACCCCGGGAGCGAGCTCCAGCTCCACCGCGCCGCCGCTGCGGCCGCCGGTGGCGACGCAGACCAGCCGCAGGGGCCGGCCCGGATCCCGGGTCACCGTGAGCCGCTGCCGGGCCCCCTGCCGCCAGGGCCAGCCCAGGGCGGGGTCGCCGACGGTCGGACCCGTGAGGTCGCTGATCGACGCCGCCAGCCCCGCCGGCCAGTCGCCGGGGCCCGGGGGCCGGGCCTGGCCGTCGACCAGGACGATGGCCGCGTCGTCGCCGAACCACGGGCGCAGTTCCGCCGGCGGCACGGTCCGCGCCGCATCCGTGGCCGCCGCCAGGGGCGCGCAGGCCACATAGCGCCAGTCCTCGTCGGCGGCGGTCGGCTCCGGCAGCTCCGCTCCCCCAAGCAGTCCCGTGCTCACGCGCCCCACCGCCCGTAGCCCTCGCGTTCCAGCCGGGCCGACAGTTCCGGGCCACCGCTCTCGACAAGCCGGCCGCCGACCAGCACATGCACCCGATCCGGCTGGACCAGGTCGAGCAGACGCTGGAAATGGGTGATCAGGACCACGCTGCGGTCCGCCCGGCGCCAGGCGTTGATGCCCCGGGCCACCGCCTTGATGGCGTCGATGTCCAGGCCGGAGTCGGTCTCGTCGAGCACCGCCACCAGGGGATCCAGCACCACCATCTGGAGGATCTCGTTGCGCTTGCGCTGGCCGCCGGACAGGCCGGCGTTCAGGCCGCGGCCGGCGAAGTCCTCGGGGGCTTCCGCCTGACGGATGTACTCCGCCAGCTTCGGCGCCCAGTCCTTGGCGGCGACCTCGGGCTGGTTGCGGGCCTTGGCCCGGGCGTTGTAGGCCAGGCGCAGGAATTCGCCGTTGACCACCCCGGGCACCTCGACCGGGTACTGGAACCCGACGAACAGCCCCGCGTGGACCCGTTCGTGGGGCTCCAGGGCGAGCAGGTCGGCGCCGCCCAGGGTCGCCCCGCCGGCGGTGACCGCATAGGCGTCGTGGCCCGCCAGGACCTTGGCCAGGGTGCTCTTGCCGGCGCCGTTGGGGCCCATGATCGCATGGACCTCGCCCGGCTTCACCACCAGGTCGATGCCGTTCAGGAGGGCCTTGCCGGTGGCCTCGTCGCCCACCCGGGCGTGCAGGTTGGTGATCGCGAGGGTCATCCGACGGAATTCTCCAGCTTGAGGGTCAGCAGTTTTCTCGCCTCGGCGGCGAACTCGAGGGGCAGCTCGTCGAGCACATCCTTGCAGAAGCCGGTCACGATGGCGGCCACCGCGTCCTCCTCGGACAGGCCCCGGGCCTGGAGGTAGAACAGCTGGTCCTCGGACAGGCGGCTGGTCGAGGCCTCGTGCTCGATCTGGGCATCGTCGCGCTGGGCGTCGATGTACGGATAGGTCCGCGCCTCGGCCCGCTTGCCGACCAGCATGGAATCGCAGGCGGTGAAGTTGCGGGCCCCCTCGGCCTTGCGCGCCACCTGGACCAGCCCGCGGTAGGTGCTCTGGCTGCGGTCCGCGGCGATGCCCTTGGCGATGATCCGCGAGCGCGTGTTGCGGCCCAGGTGGATCATCTTGGTGCCGGTGTCCGCCTGCATGCGACCGTTGGTCAGGGCCACCGAGTAGAACTCGCCCACGCTGTCGTCGCCCTGGAGGATGCACGACGGGTACTTCCAGGTGATCGCCGAGCCGGCCTCGACCTGGGTCCAGGAGATGCGGCTGCGGGCGCCGCGGCAGGCGCCGCGCTTGGTGACGAAGTTGTACACCCCGCCCTCGCCCGTCTCGGGGTCGCCGGCGTACCAGTTCTGGACGGTGGAATACTTGATGTCCGCATCCTGGGCAGCGACCAGCTCGACCACCGCCGCGTGCAGCTGGTGCTTCGAGGTCTTGGGCGCGGTGCAGCCTTCCAGGTAGCTGACCTGGGCGCCCTCGTCGCAGACGATCAGGGTGCGCTCGAACTGCCCCGCCTCGGTGTTGTTGATCCGGAAATAGGTGCTGAGTTCGAGCGGGCAGCGGGTGTACGGCGGGATGTAGACGAACGAGCCGTCGCTGAACACCGCGCTGTTGAGCGCCGCGAAGTAGTTGTCCGCGGTCGGCACCACCGAACCGAGCCAGCGCTCGATGAGCGCCGGGTAGCTGTGCACCGCCTCGGTGAACGAGCAGAAGATGACCCCCGCGTCGTGCAGCTTCTGCTGGTGCGTGGTGGCGATCGACACCGAGTCGAAGACCGCGTCCACCGCCACATTCGACAGGCGCTTCTGCTCGTCGAGGGGAATGCCGAGCTTCTCGAAGGTCTCCAGGACCTCCTTCGGCACATCCGCCAGGGATGCGTAGGCAGGCGTCCCGTCGCCGGACTTCTTCGGCTGGGAGAAGAACTGGATCCCGTCGTAGTCGATGGGCGGGTAGTGCAGCGACGCCCACTCCGGCGGCTGCATGCCCCGCCACACCGCGTAGGCCTTCAGGCGGAAATCGAGGAGGAACTGCGGCTCGCCCCGGCTGCGCGAGATGCGGCGGATCTTGGCCTCGTCCAGGCCGGCGCCGAAGGTCTCGGCCTCCACCGCGGTGGAGAAACCGTACTTGTAGTCCTGGGCGCTGAACTCGCTGGGAGCGTCAGTCATGGGCGACCTCGACGAGGATGGCGGGATGGAGGGTGGCGCGCAGACGGTCCTGGATCGCCTGGGCCAGGGTCGGGGCGGTCTCGGCCGCCACCCCGGAAAACCGGGCGACGACCCGGAAATCATCGTGCAGACCTTCGATGGCCAGGGTCGCACCGGGAGCGAGATCCTTCAGGACCAACCCGGCGGTGGCATCGACCCGACCGATCTTGGCGAGCAGCGACAGGGGCAGCCACGCCTGGTCCCGGGCATCCCAGTCCTGCTTGCGCTTGCGGGCATAGGCCTGGACCTCGGCGGGCTTGGGGAACAGGACCAGGGCCGGGGCGAGCGCCACCGCCCGCTCCTGGAGATCCCGCAGGAACCCCAGGGGCTCCAGGCCGAACCCCGCGAACGCCGGGCTCACCGGATCGTCCCGCAGCAGCGCCTCGATCTGCTCCTCGGTCACCAGGGCCGCCTCGGCCACGGTCCGGCCGCGCACCGTCTCGGTGAACGCATCCGCCACCGCATGGCTGGCCAGGGTCCCGAATGCCAGGAACCGGCTGTCCTCGATCCGCCCGGTGGGCAGATCCACCAGCCAGGAGATGTGCGCCTGGCCCCGGGGATCCGCCGTCTCCAGCAGGCCGAGCTGCCGCCGGGCCGCATCGATCGGCGCAAACCGCCCCCGGGTCCGGGGCTTGCGCACCCGGGCCTGGGCCGCCTGGCTGAGATCACGAAGGGTCGGCACCGGCATGCTGGGAATGCTAGGACCCCCCACGGATGCACCAAGCGCATCAGCCGTGGGGCTCCGCAGGGGCGGGGCCTGGGGAGACTACCCTGGCTGACCCGGTGCCCCAGGCAAGCCACCGCCCACCAACGGTGCATCCCGCACCACCTGCCACGCGGTGGCGAATGCGCCATAGGTGCAGCGCGCCAACGCGCTGGGGGACAACCCCGGGGAGCGTGCCAACGCGGCCCACATGTCCGCCCTGTAGGTGGGCCCGATCAGCAGCCGGTAGCGATAGCCAAGATGCACCCGGGCGAGGGCCTCGGCGGTCAGCACATCCCCCTCGCGCTCGCGCAGAACCCCTGCCGGCACCCGCAGACACGAACCCGCGAACCGGGCATCCTCCCCCCGACGGCCAACCTGGAACGCGTTGCCGACCAGGAGGAGATCCGTGGGCACACCCATGCGCGCCAACCGACGCCAACGGGGATCCGGGGCCATCCATGTCGCCACCGCCGCCCAGCAGGCCCGGGAACGCTCCGGCAGATGGGCCGCGACCCGGGTGAGGCGATCCACATTCACCACCCGGCCGTGGAGGCCGATCCACTGGACCGCCAAGCCAAGGCTGCGCAGATCGTCGCCCTCCATGCCGGCCTGGACCGCCCCCACCAGGGCATCCTCGATGTGGGCATCCCGGATCGGGTCCACCGCCAGCGCACACCCGATGCCCGCCAACATGCCCGCCAACCGGTCGCCTTCCGGGATACGCATCGGCGACACGGTCCTTTTAAAGGCCATGACCGAGCCTCCGCGACAGGTCCGCGACCACCAGCCGGGTATGCGCCGGCCACTCCGTGTTGGCATCCTGGTATTCCAACCACCCCTGGAGGGCCGCCAATTCCTCGGGTTGCGGGGCCAGGGCCAGGCAATCGCCGAGATCCGTCCCGCGATCACACAGCGCGAACAGCTTTGTCGCCAACAGATCGCTGCGCCCCAAGGTCATCAAAACGAGGGCGCGACCCGTGTACGCTGGCACCACCCGCTGCCGCCATCCCTGTGGCAGCACCCCCGTCAACGACGACGGACCGCTGTTGAACCAGTCATCGCCAAGAACCTCCCCCTGCGCCCGTCGCTGCGCGGCAAATGCCTTGGCAACCGCCTGCACGGCCTCCGGGATCGGCGGATCCAGCACGTCGCAATCCCGGGTGGGCCGGACCAGAACCCCGATCAACGCCAATGCCGTCCCTCCGATCACAATGCCGGAAAACGACACCCCGACTGAGGCCAACGCATCATCGAATGCGGCAACGGTGGAAGGCGGATGCATGGAGGTATCATTACAAATGATATCGCCCTGAACAAGTAGCCACCCGCTGCACACCGCGAAGGATAATCGGCCAAGACCAAGCAGCAGGGGCCTGGGGGGCGGAGTTCCGTCACACACGGCACAGGCGCACTCGCATACCCGCGCTCCGACGGTCGATAGATCAGGCAAGGACCGGGGCACCATGCCCCCAGGATGCCCGCATACGCGTTCAGATCAGCGGAAGCAGTCAGAAACGGCGCACGCAAAGCCCGGCAGCACATCGCCGCCGTCCAGTCGGTCTTCACCGCTGCATTCCATGCCCTGCCGGCCGGGGGCGTAGACCTCCACCGTCCGGGTGCGCGGATCGATCACCCACACCAGACGGACGCCGTGATCCACCCACATCCGCGCCTTGGCCTTCACATCGGACCAGGCGTCTCCGGGCGACACGACTTCCACGGCCAGTGCCGGCACGAACGGCATGAAGCCCTGCGCCGGGGCCGCGGCCAAGCACTCCTCCGTCAGATAGGCGACATCCGGAGCGCGGACATGGCGATCATCCAGGATGAACCCCGGATCCCCCGCCAGGATACCGCCACCCAGACCCGCACGCTGGCGATGCTGCTCCAGCAGGAATCCGATGCGATTGACCACGAGGGCATGCTCAAAACCAGCGGGTGCCATCTCGATGAGTTCTCCGTCGATGAGTTCGCACCGCCCCGGATGACGCTCCAGGTCGGCAATGGTGGCCGGGGCGGTGGCAAGGGTGGTCATGGCTGCGGTCCACCGGCATCCTGCGCGCCCGCAGCCCCAAGGGAATCTCCACTTGTGCGCCCATCCGCCCATATCAAGGCCGCCCGATCGCACAACGCATCCATCACCATCCTCATTCGGATTCAGGCCCGCCGGCGCGGACCCGCACCGAGGCACCAGCGAAGCGGGGGCGGGTCCGCCCTCGCGGACACCCGACACCGTCTCCGCCAGGGATCGGTCAGGGAGGACATTGGGACTGGGGAATCCTGCCGATCATTGACGGAATCTCGCCATGAGATACACATGGCTCCCGTGCGCATCATCAGCACGTCCACCCTGACCGGGTATCGCCACGCACGCGGGGCAGTGCTACGGGCCATCGAGGACTGGCACCACGTTGCAGCGCACGCCACATGGACGACCCCCCATGCCATCAAGGCCACATTCGGGAATGCCAGCATCATCGACCAGGACAGGGTCGTCTTCAACCTGTGCGGGAACAAGCATCGCATCGTCGCCCGTATCGACTATCGCTGGAACATGCTCTTCATCCTGTGGATCGGCACGCACGCCGAATACGACCTGATCGACGCGGCCAGCATCACCTACCGAAAGGACACACCATGACCTCGCCCGCCGTCTCCGTCCATGCCATCCACGATGCCGAAGACCTGGCCGATGCCCTGGCGCGGATCGAGTCACTGGCCGGCGCCGTGCCCGGAACACCCGCGGGCGACGAGCATGACATCCTCATGACCCTGGTGTTGGCCTACGAGGCCGAGCATCACCCGATCCGGCCATCCGATCCCGCGCGCGTCTTGAAGTCACTCATGGAAGCCAACGGCCTGCGCCAGTCCGACCTTCCCGAGATCGGCAGCCAGGGCGTCGTTTCCGAGGTGCTGAACGGCCGGCGGGATCTCACGCTCCGGCATATCCGAGGCTTGGCAAAACGGTTCCGGGTGTCGCCCGCCGTCTTCGTCTGATCACCGCCCGATGTCCGCCGCCCGCTCCCTGGGATCAGGCGAGAACCTGCTGAGGGCACCCGCGAAACGGGGCTGATCCGCCAGCGCGGACCCGCACCAAGGCACCATCAAAGCCGCCTCAAGACCGCGAGGCGGGGAGGCCGCCAGGCCGGGGCAGCAGCCCCAACGCGCGCCGAGGGGCGGTGGGCGGATACCATGCGCGTAGCGCATCCGCCCACGTTTTCCGCAGCGCAGCGGAGGAAAACGAGCCCCGACCAAGCGCGGGGGTCCGGGGGCGAAGCCCCGCTGGGCAGGGAGGCCGCAAGGCCGGGGCGGCAGCCCCGACGCGCGCCGAGGGGC
>CAMCAC010000034.1 GCA_945872305.1 Candidatus Kuenenia stuttgartensis
GCCGCCCGGCTGCCGGAACGGCCCGCGGCCCGGCTGGCGGAATGCGCCGGCCGCCTGCACGCCCTCTCACCCCTGGGGGTGATCGGCCGCGGGTACAGCGTCCTGCGCACCGGCGACGGCCGGGTGGTGCGCAGCACCGCCGACGCCCCGCCGGGCACCGACCTCGCCGCCCGCACCGGCGACGGCTGGATCACCGCCACCGTCACCGGCGCCCGCCGGCAACGGCTCGACGAACCGGACGAGCCGTACCGCGCCTGATTCAGCGCGGATTGTTTCGAGGCTCACAGGAGAGCGGGAGGTCGCGGAGGGCCGCGGAGGGATCTCTGGTCGGTTCTCCGTGGCCCTCCGCGCCCTCCCGATCTCCTGTAAGCCTCGAAAGGCGGCCTGGAAAAATCCTATGTCAGCGCCGCCGCCACCGCCGGCGGCACCAGGCCGTCCACCGGCAGGCCGGCGGCGCGGGCGGCGCGCACGGCGCGGCTGGACAGGAGCGCGTGCTCCGGGCGGCCGGCGAGGAAGAGCGTCTCGCAGCCATGCTGGCTGTTGATCCACGCCATGGGCGCCTCGCCGTCCCAGTCGGCGGGGCCGCGCAGGCCGCGGATGAGCAGGTGGATGCCCCGGGCCCGGGCGAAGGGGGCGAGGGCGCCGGCGACGGCGACGATCTCGACCGTGGACAGGTGGGCGCAGCAGGCGGCCAGGACCTCGATCCTGCGGGCCGGGGTCCAGGCCCCGGGCTTGTCCGGGTTCACCGCCACCGCCACCACCAGGCGCGGGACCAGGGCGGCGGCGCGCTCGATCAGGTCGAGGTGGCCGAGATGCGGCGGATCGAAGCTGCCGGCGTAGATCGCCGCCGGAAGGACGGACGCCTGCACTAGCGCACGTCCTCCTCGATGCTGTCGATCAGGGCGGCGGCCAGGGTCTCCTCGCCGCCATCCGCGTGGACGATGCGGACCGACACCAGGCTGCCGTTCTCGTCCAGGCGCTTGCTGCGGATGTATGCGACCACCGAGCCACCGGCCTTGAGGCGGATGCGATCCATGAGCCCGAGGTCGTCCGGCGGGGGCGGTGGGGGCAGGGCCTCGCGCTTGGGTTTCGCCGGGGCGTCGCCGCCGGCGCCGCCGCCGAACAGGTCGCTTGCCTTCTCCGGCTTCTCCGGCTCCGCCTTCTTCGTCAGTTCCTTGAGCTTGGCCTCCTGGGCCCGGCGCTGCTGCTCGGCGCCCCACCAGGCGCTCCATCCGGCGGCGTCATCGGTGCGCGGGTAGGCGGCATTCGATGGCGACAGACCGGACCGGCTGCGCAGGGCCTTCAGGGCCATTTCGCCCGCTTGGCGGTCGCCGATGGCGCCGACCAGGAGGGGATAGACCTGGGTGTCGTCGCCGGTGCGCGGCGAGGCGAGGGCGCCGATGGTGGCCTTCTTGGCGGCATGGTCCTCGGTGGCGAGGGCAGCCCGGGCATCGGCGACCGGGTCCGCGCCGGCGCAGGCGGCGGCGACGAGGGCGAGCAGGGCGAGTCGGCGCATGGGGGTCCTCACGAAAGGGGGTCCGCCAGGGCGGCGGCCAGGGATTCGGCGGGGGCGATGATCTGGGCGGCGATGGTGCGGGCGGTGTCGGCGCCGACGAGCAGCGCCGCCAGGCGCAGGGCCAGGGCGAGGGTGGTGCCGGCGCTCTGGCCGGTGACCAGGGCGCCGTCCTGGACCACCGCCTGGTCGATCCAGGCCGCGCCCGCGGCCTCCAGGTCGGCCCGCACCGCTGGGAACGAGGTCAGCCGGCGGCCCCGGGCATGACCGCCGGGGATCAGGGCGGTGGGCGCCGCGCACACACAGGCGAGCAGGCGACCGCCGGTGATCCGGGCGGCGACCAGGGACTGGATGCGGGCGTCGTCCCGGCAGGTGCGGGCGCTGCCGGCACCCCCGGGCAGGAACACCAGATCCCAGTCCACCGCCGGCAGCCGGTCCAGCACCGTGTGGGCCGCCAGGGGCAGACCCCGGGAGCCCTCGACCATCGGCACCGCCGTCGTCGCGGCGACGGTGACGCGGATCCCGGCCCGGACGAGGATGTCGGGCACGGTACAGAACTCGATCTCCTCGGCCCCGGGGGCGAGGACGACCAGGGCCTCGGCCATGGCACCTCCGGCCGGTGCACCCTTGGCGGGCGGCGGCTGCGACCACGATCCGCCGCCATGCCCCCCGTGCAAGCCGCCCTCCTGCTGATGCTTCCCGCCCTGGGGACCGCCGCCGACGGCGACGCCCTGGCGGCCCTGCGAGCCCTGCCCGCCACGGCCAGTGTCGACGCCCGGCTGGAGCAGCGCGCTTTGCGCCCCGGCGACGAGGCCGCCGAGGCCACCGTGCTGCACGGCCGGCTGGTCCTCGATCCGCCCCGCTGGTTCCTGCGCCTGACCGACCCGGAGAAGGAGGGCTGGCGCCAGACCCTGCGCGGCGACGGCCGCCTGTGGGAGGACATCGAGGTCCTGGGCCCGGACCAGGACCCCCGGGTCGAGCGCCACACCGGCGACGAGGCCGCCATCGAGCGCACCCTCGCCCTGGTCCGCCGGGACCTGGACCGGTTGGACCGGGACTTCGCCCTGTCCGCCACCGCGGCGACGGATGGGTGGCACCTTGGTCTTGTCCCCCGGGATCCCGCCTGGGGCTGGATCCGGGCGGAACTCGCCCTCGACCCCGCCGGCCGGGTCCGGCAGGCGGTGATCGAGGAGAAGGAGGGGGTGCGCAAGACCATCCTCGTCCTGTCCGCGACCTACGGTGCGGCGGTGGATCCCGTGCTGTTCACAGGGCTCGGGCCGTGACCGTGGACGAGCGTTTCGAGCGCTGCTACTGCACCGGCGTCACCCGGGAGCAGGCCCTCACCGCCATCCAGGCCGGCGCCCGCACCGTCGAAGACCTGCAACGGCGCACCGGCGCCTGCACCGGCTGCGGCACCTGCCGCTGGGAGCTGGAAGGGCTGCTCGCGGAATGCGCCGCCAGGCGCCTGTCCGCGCCGCTGGATCAGCGCCCGCCGGCGCCCTGACCCGTCGGCGGACCCCGCCGTTGAATCAGCGGCCGATCTCCGCCGGATCCAGCGCCTGGTCGAACACCCGGTAGTCGCAGGTCAGCTCCTCGCCGGCGGCGATGTCGCGCAGGGCGTAGTTGACCTCCGCCGACGCCGCATCGGTGTTCGGCGCGTCGCTGTGGTTCATGAACCGCCCGTGGTCGAAACACAGCACATGGCGGCCGTCCTGCACATAGGTGTGGATGCTGATCGACTCCCGCGCCGCCGGGCTCATCCGTGCCAGGTCCGCATCGGTGAGCTGGAGATCCCACTCGCTCAACCGCCAGGTCACCGTCCCCTTCGGAATCGGCTCCACGGCGAACACGCCGATGCCATGGATCGGACTGATGCCCAGACGGGTGCGGACGGTCATCATATGCGGGGGCGTACCGGGTTGGACCGTGGGGGCAATGTTGCCGGGTGGGGATTTCCTTCCGGGACCGCCGGTTTCCAACCGGCAGGTGTGGCCGATGTGCGCGTGCACATCCGGCACATGCGATGACGATGCCCTCCCGGGACCGCCGGTTTCCAACCGGCAGGTGGGGCCGGTTGAAAACCGGCGGTCCCAGGGGCGTCCTTCGCGATCCGCGGATTCCGATCTGCTGAGGACGTCCCGGCGATGGGATCGGCCCTTCCGGGACCGCCGGTTTCCAACCGGCAGGTGTGGCCGGTTGAAAACCGACGGTCCCAGGGGAGTCTTTCGTGAACCGCCGTTTCCGGTCTGTCGAGATCGTCCCGCCGATGGGATTCAGTCCCCGGGACCGCCGGTTTCCAACCGGCCGGCCCTGGGCCGTTCCCTGAACCCATCCCGCCCGCCGGTTGCCGGTGGGGCCGGGGTGCGATCATGTCCGCATGCGCATCACCGCCGCCACGTCCGCCGCCGGGGTTCCGGTCCATCTCGTCGCCGCTGCCGGGGGGCTGCCGGCGGGGTTGCGGTCGGCGGGGGCGCGGAAGCTGGCGCTGGGGCCGGTGGCGGTGCTCGATGGCGCCGATGGGCCGGCGATCGCGGCCCTGGCGCCGGCCTGGGGCGATCCCCTGGCGGTGCGGCGGCGGTTCGGCGCGATCAGCCGGGCTGCCACGGCGGAGCGGCTCGATGCGCTGGCGGTGCATCTGCCCGAGGCGGTCGCCGCCTCGTCGCTCGATGCGGTGGTCGGCGGGCTGGCCATGGGCGCGTACCTGGACGATGCGCGGCTCGGCAAGAAGCCGACGCGGATCCGCGCCGTCACCCTGGTCCACCCCAAGGCCCGCACCTGGCGCACGGCCCTGGCCGGCGCGGTAGCCCTCGCCGAGACCACCGCCCAGGCCCGGGACTGGGTGAACGCGCCGGCGATGGAGCTGGGGCCCCAGGAATTCGCCGACGCCCTGCGCCGCTTCGCCAAGGCCCACGGCCTGCGCTTCCGGCTCCACGATGCGGCGGCGTGCCGGCGGATGGGGCTCGGCTGTCTGGTGGGCACCGGCCAGGGCAGTCACCGGCCGCCGTGCCTGGTGGAGCTGGCGATCCCTGGCAAGGGCCGGCCCCTGGCCCTGTGTGGCAAGGGCGTGTGCTTCGACACCGGCGGCCTGGACCTGAAGCCCGAGAAGGCCATGGCGCTCATGCGCAAGGACATGGCCGGGGCGGCCACGGTGGCGGCGGCGCTCGCCGCGGCCAAGGCGCGCGGCTGCCGGCGCCCGGTGACCGCGTTCCTGCCCCTGGTCGAGAACGCCATCGGGCCGATGGCGATGCGGCCCGGCGATGTGCTGACCGCCGGCGACGGCACCACGGTGGAGATCGGCAACACGGACGCCGAGGGCCGCCTGATCCTGGCGGATGCCATCGTCCGCGCCCGGGCCGCCGACGCGGCGGCGATCGTCACCGTGGCGACCCTGACCGGCGCGGCGCTGGTGGCGCTCGGCCGCATCCATGTGCCGCTCATGGGGACCGACGACCATCTGCTGGCGGCGGTCGAGCGGGCCGCCGCCGCCGCCGGCGAGCGGGTGTGGCGCCTGCCGATGGTGGACGAGCACCGCCAAGCCATGAAGGGCACGGTCGCGGACCTGCGCAACGACGGCGATGGCGAGGCGGGGTGCATCACCGCCGGGGCGTTCATGGCCCACTTCGCCCGCGACACACCCTTTGCCCATCTCGACATCTCGCCCGCGTCGTGGATCCCCAAGGGCCACGACCTCGGTCCCGCCGGCGCCACCGGCGTGATGGTCGCCACCCTCGTCCGCCTGCTGGAGTCCTGACCATGCGCCTCGTCCTGCTGTCCGCCGCCGTCCTCGCCACCGCCGGTTGCCTGGGCGGGCCCCGGGATCCCCACGACGAGGTGAAGGGCGGCTACGTCCTCACCAGCCGCGGCGGCATGCTGCAGACCGCCAACAACGCCAAGAAGGACGCCGAGGAGCGCCTGCGCGAGGCGATCCAGGGTGATCTCCCCGCGGGCTGGATCGCCCAGCTCGCCCTCGCCGAGCATCCCTCCTGGATCGAGCCGCGCACCGAGTCCGACTTCGGCGAGTGGCGCTGGCGCACCGCGTCGGTGACCGTGGACCTGGTCGGCTCCGGGGCCGCCACCGCCCCGGCCACCGCCCGCTACGTCGAGGCGGTCACCGCGTTCTTCGCCCCGCGCATGGCCCGGCGCGGCGAGGGCATCTCGGCCACCGTCGCGGTGGTGGTGGACCGCTCCCGCTACCTGGCGGTGACCGGGCCCCAGGGCGCCGCCCCGGTTCCGGTGCCAGAGCCGGTTCCCGCTGCCACTCCGGCCATCGTCGTCGCCCCCGTCGTCGCGCCGTCGCCGACCACCGCCCCGGCCCAGGGCCGGGTGCCGGCGGGCGGGGAGCGCAGCTATATCCTCCAGCCCGGGGACACCCTGGCGGTGGTGAGCGAGTTGTTCTACGGCGACGCCAAGCACTGGCGGCGGATCGTGGCCGCCAATCCCGGTTTGGATCCCGGCCGTCTGGAGCCGGGGCGGATCCTGGTCATCCCCGCCGCCGAGTGACCAGGGTGCGGTCCGCCCGGTGATGGCGCCGCCGCCCGGCCCGGCCACAGTCGGACCCATGCGCCTCGCCGCGACGGGTCCGTGGTCCATCGCCATCATCGTTGCCGCCGCCCTGGTCGCGGTGCGGGCCGCCCTGCATCCCTATGCCGGTGAACCGTGGCAGCCCATCGCCAGCGATGTCCATGCGGTCATGCGCACGGCCCTGGTCATCGCGGCGCTCGCCTGGGCCGCCCGCCGGGTGGCGGGGGGCGGCGTCGCCTGGGCCTTGATGGCCGCCGGTGCGGGGTGCTGGCTGGTGGCGGACATCCTCTGGCTGGTCCTCGCCATCCTGGGCCGCCAGCCGTGGGGATCGGTGCCAGATCTGTTCTTCCTCGCGTTCTATCCCCTGCTCTTCGCCGGGGTGCTCCTCCTCCCCCGGGAACGGCCGGCCGCCGGGGGGGCCGCCGCGGCCCTGGTCGACATGGCGGTGATCGCCGTGACCGCGGCGGCGGCCCTGTGGCTGGGTCTGGTCCAACCCCTGTGGGGTCACGACGCGGCGGCGGGGCTGGATGCCCGCCTCATCGCGGTGGCCTATCCGATCGGCGATCTCCTCCTGTTGTGGGTCGCCGGAGACCTGCTGCTGCGCGGCCGGGTGCGTACGGCCCCCGGGGTGCCGCTGATGATCGCGGCGGCGGCGGCGGTGCTGATCGCCGCCGACCTGGCCTATGCGGTCCAGGTGCTGGATCGCACCTACACGAGCGGAAACGCGCTGGGCATCATCTGGACCACGGGCCTCGTCCTCCTTGGTCTGGCCGGCGTGCGGCAGGCCGTCGCCCCGCCTGGATTGCCGGCGGGTGCCCGGGATCCCCGCCTGACCTCGGCCCTGCTCGCGGCGGCGGCCCTGGTCGTCCTGTGGACGCTGCTCATGGCGGCGCCGGCGGATCCCCTGGTCGCGGCGGCGGCGCTGACCGGGGCTGCGCTGCTGGTGATCCGCCAGATCCTCACGGCCGTTGCCAACCGGCGTCTCGAACAGGCCCTGCATCAGGCCAACAGCGAGCTTGAGGAGCGCGTGCGCGTGCGCACCGCCGAACTGGCGGAAGCCCACCGCCGGCTTGCCGAGGCGGAGCGGCTCGAAGCGGTCGGTCGGGTCGCCGGGGCGGTGGCGCACGACTTCAACAACATCCTCACGGCCGTTTCCGGCCATGCGGAACTGGCCCGGCTCAAGACCGGGGATCCCGCCCTCCAGCAGCACCTGGACCAGGTGCTGGCGGCGAGCCGGCGGGCGGCGGAACTGGCCCGCCGGCTCATGGCCAGCGCCCGCCCGCCGCGCCCGGAGCCGCAGGCCGTCGACCTCGAAGCCCTGGTCCGCGAGGTGGTCGGTCAGGTCGCCGCCACCCTGCCGCCCGGCATCGTCGTCGGTCTCGACCTGCCCGGCGGAGGGGCGGTGGTCCAGGCGGATCCGGGCCAGTTGCACCAGGTGCTGATGAACCTGTGCGTGAACGCCCGGGATGCGATGCCCGCCGGCGGTCGGTTGGACCTGGCGGTGGCGCGGGTTGAGGGGTGGATCCAGATCACCGTCGCCGACACCGGCCAGGGCATGGATGAGACCGTCCGCGCCCGGCTGTTCGAGCCCTACTTCACCACCAAGGAACCCGGCAAGGGCAATGGCCTCGGCCTGGCCACCGTGCGTGCCATCGTCCGGCAGCACCAGGGGACCATCACGGTCGACAGCGCCCCCGGCGCCGGGGCCCGCTTCACGGTCCGCCTGCCGGCGGCGTGAGCGGCCGCCCACGCTGGCGCGGGCGGGCCGCGGCGCGACCATCCGCCGGGGATGTCCGACACCCGCGCATCCGAGGCCGTCCGGAACCGGCGCCTCTTCTTCATCCCGGGCTTCGATCCGCGCAGCCCGGGGGTCTATCATGTGCTGTACCGGGACGAATCGGCGAAGCAGGCCGCCGCCCTGGGCGGCGCGCGCACGGTCTCCCCGGCGGAGCGGGTCGGGAGCGAAGCGGTGGCCTGGGATGTCGAGGACGCCTCCGGCTGCCGCACGCGCTGCGAGTTGCTCCGCTGGGACGATGTCGTGCGCGCCCAATGGAACCACCGCCTGCTCCCGCTCCTGGGCGATGCGCTGCCGATGTACCTGGCGATGGTGCGTCGGGGTGTGGTCTGGCAGTGCCTGCGTCGCTACCGGGGTGGCTTGTTGGCCGAATTGTACCCCGCCGTGCTTGCCACGCTCGTTGCCGCCCTGGCCCTCACCGCGGCATGGTCGATGGTGCATCTGCTTGGCGGGCTCGCGGGTGCCCTGCTGGCCGTGGTCATCGCTGTGGCGGTGCTCGCCTGCGGTCGGCCGCTGTTGCACTGGCTCAAGGCGGGCTGGGTCCTCCGCATCCTGGTCTTCTTCCACCAGCAGACCCGCGGGCGGATCGCCCCCCTTGAAGCCCGCCTCGATACGATGGCCGCCCGGGTGCGCGCCGCCCTCGATGATCCGGCGGTGGACGAGGTGCTCATCGCCGGCCACAGCGTCGGCGCACAGCTCGCGGTCTCGGTGATGGCCCGCGCCCGCGCGCTGCCGGCGGCCCCGTCCGCCCGGGCCCGGCCTGCCATCCTCACCATGGGCCAGCTCATCGCCTACGCGGTGTGGTGGGGCCGCGGCGGGACGCTGGTCCGGGATCTCGCCGCGGTGGCCGGGGATCCCGCGGTGGCGTGGCTCGACGTCACCGACCGCCCGGATCCGGTGTGCTGCACCATGTCGGATCCGGTCGCGGAGGCCGGACTGCCCGCCGTGGGCCGCCCGACGCGCATCGTCGCCCGGTTCCATCGCCAGTTCCCGCCGGCCGTCTACCGTCAACTGTATCGCAACAAGATCCGCATGCATTTCCAGTATCTGATGGCGGCCGAACTGGCCGGGCAGTTCGACTGGTTCGCGGTCAGCGCCGGCCCGCGGCCGTTGTCCGCCTGGATCGCCGACAAGGAGCGACCCCATGTCGATGCCGCCTGATCCCGCGACGGGCGGTCCCGTCCCACCGCCGATGCCCGATGCGATCCGCCCAGGGACCTGCATCTTCGCCAACATCCTGCGCGCCCGGCGCTCCTGGCTCGACCTGCTCAGCGAGAAGTCCTACGGGATGCTGATGGGCGAGATGCGCCTGCCGTTGAAGCGCCTCTACATGCCGAACGAGCCGTCCCTGGTCCGCCGCGTCATGGTCGAGGACCGGGCCTCCTTCCCCAAGGACCGGGCCTATTGGAGCCTGCTCGATCCGGTGACCGGCGAGAGCATCCTCAACAGCGACGGCCCGGCCTGGGAGCGCCAGCGGCGGATGATCGATCCGGCCTTCGAGCAGGCCCGCCTGAAGCTCGTGTTCCCGATCATGGCCGACGCGGCCCAGGGCATGCTCGCCCGGGTCGCCAGCGCGGCGGCGGGCGGCGGCCGGCTGGGCGTGGATGCGGAGATGACGCATATCACCGCCGACATCATCCTGCGCGCCTTGATCTCGCTGCCCATGGGCGATGCCGAGGCGCAGAAACTCTACGACGACTTCCATATCTTCACCCGCTCGCTCCCCACCCAGACCGCGCTGGCCCTGACCCGGGTCCCCCGGTGGCTCGGTTGGCCGCTGCTGTTCGGACGCGGTCGCCGCGCCGCCCGGCGGATCCGCGCCCGGCTTGAGGCCCACGTCCGCCCGCGCTTCGCGGCCCACCGGGCGGGATCGCCGGGTCCGCAGCAGGACATCCTCGCCGGCCTGCTCAACGCGGTCGATCCGGTCGACGGCAGCCGCTTCACCTTCTCCGAGGTGGTCGACCACCTGGCCATGCTCTTCCTGGCGGGGCACGAGACCTCGGCGGCAGCCCTCACCTGGGCGGTGCACCTGATCGCCACCCATCCGGAGGTCCAGGAGCGCATGGTCGCCGAGATCGCCGCCGAGGTGGGCGACGGTCCGATCGGCTTCGCCGACATCAAGCGCCTGCGCTATGTGCTGGCGGTGTTCCGCGAGACCCTGCGCCTGTATCCGCCGGTCGGGTCCCTGCCGCGCGTGGCCGCCACAGGGACCCGCATGCGCGACAAGACCATCGCACCGGGCTGCCCGGTGCTCGTCCTTCCCTGGCTGGTCCAGCGCCACCGCCGGATCTGGGACCGGCCGGACCAGTTCGACCCGGGTCGCTTCCTGGCCGGCGGCGAGGCCGAGGACAAGACGGGCGCCTACCTGCCCTTCGGGATGGGGCCGCGGGCCTGCATCGGCATGGCCTTCGCGCTCCAGGAGGGGGTGCTGCTGCTGTCCCTGCTCGTGCGCCGGTTCCGCCTGGAACCGGAGCCCGGCCACCGCCCCTATCCGGTCGGCCGCCTCACCATCCGCACGCGCGAGCCGTTGCCGGTCCGGGTCTGCGAGCGCGCCGCGGCGGAGACCGCCCGGCTGCCGTAGGGGGGGCGCGCACCGCAGCGCCGCCCGCCCGGCCCCGACGGACATGGCGTGCACCCGGTCAGCGGCGGGAGACTCCGACCCGCATCGGCCCCCGGGTGCGAACGGTGACCCGGCCGAACGGCTTCGGCGTCTCGCCGGCCTGGGGCGTGAAGCGGTAGGAGCGGACCGGGATCGCGAACACCAGCACGCCCTCCAGGGGCTCGATGGCGGCACCGAGGCAGGACCGCGGTCCGCGGCCGAAGGGCAGGTACGCCTCGGCGATCGCCTCGCCGGCGGCGTGAGCACGACGGAGCCCTGGCGCATCCCACTGACGGCGCGAGCATCGCCAGGGATGAGCGGACCAGACGCAGCCCTCCCCGTCCGTCGTCGGCGCCTGTTCTACATCGCCGGCTTCGATCCGCGCAGTCCGGGTCTCTACCACATCCTGTATCGCGACGAATCCGCCAAGCAGGCGGCGGCGCTCGGGGGTGCCCGCACGGTCGGCCCCGCGGAACGGATCGGCCGCGAGGCGGTGGCCTGGGAGGTCGAGGATGCCTCGGGCTGCCGGACGCGCATCGAGGTGCTGCGCTGGGACGACATCGTGCGGGCGCATTGGCATTCCGGACAGATGGCTCTGTGGAGGGATGGGCTAGGGTTGTATGCGCGGATGCTCCGCCGTGGCCATGTCGGCAGGATGGCCCGCCAGGCGCCGTGGTTCGCCTTCACCATGGTCCTCCCGGGACTCGCCCTGGCCGGAATGGGATCGGCCATGCTCATTTCCGCGCTGACGGCGGTGCTGCTCGCGATGCTGGTCGGGGCTGCGGCCCCGGTGGTGGCCGGAGTGGCGGCCGGGGCGGCCTTGGCGATCGCCCTGATGGCCCGTCCGCTCATCGCCCGCATCCGCACCGACTGGATCCTGCGCGCGCTCATCTTCATGCGCAGGCATGCGGTCGGCGCGGCCCCGGAGATGGAAGCACGGCTTGATGCGTGGGCAATGCGGGTGCGCACCGCCCTTGGAGAGCAGGGCACCGACGAGGTGATCGTGGCTGGACACAGCGTGGGCGCCCAGTTGGCGGTGCAGACGATGGCCCGGGCCCGGGCGTCTGGTGATCGCGGAACCGCTGCGGCCGCGGTCCTGACCCTCGGCCAGGTGATGCCGCTCGCGGCCTGGTGGTCAGCCCAGGGCATATTGCCGCGAGATCTGTCCGCGCTCGCGGCGGATGCCGACGTGGCCTGGCTCGACGTCACCGCTCCGCCGGACGGTGCCTGCATGGCCCTGGTCGATCCGGTCGCGGCCTGCGGCCTGCCGCCCACCGGTCGGCCGCGTCGCATCCCGGCCCGCTTCCACCGCCAGTTCCCCCCGGCCACCTACCGGCGCATCAGCCGCGACGGGTTCCGCCTGCATTTCCAGTATCTCATGGCCGCCGAGCAGGCGGGCGGCTTCGACTGGTTCGCGGTCAGCGCCGGGCCGCGGCCGTTGTCGGCCTGGATCGTCGAGCAGGATGGTCGCCATGGACAACCCGCCTGATCACGCCGCTCCGGCCGCCGGCGGAGAGATTCCGCCGCGCCCGGATGCCATGCAGGTCGGTGCCTGCCCGTTCACCCGTTTCGTCCGCACCCGGCGCTCGTGGCTCGACCAGATGAGCGAACGGGCCTATGGCATGCTGATGGGCGAGGTGCGCACGCCGTTCACCCGCCTGTTCATGCCCAATGAGCCGTCCCTGGTCCGCCGGGTCCTGGTCGACGACCGGGCGGCATTCCCCAAGGACCGCAACTACTGGAGCCTGCTCGATCCGCTCACCGGGGAGAGCATCCTCAACAGCGACGGGGCCGCCTGGGAGCGTCAGCGGCGGATGATCGATCCGGCTTTTGAACAGGCCCGCCTGAAGCTCGTCTTCCCGATCATGGCGGACGCCGCCCAGGGCATGCTCGGCCGGGTCGCGGCGGCGGCGGCGGGCGATGGCCGGCTGATCGTCGATGCGGAGACGACCCACATCACCGCCGACATCATCCTGCGCGCCCTCATTTCACTGCCCATGGGCGATGATGAGGCGCGGAAGCTCTACGACGACTTCCACATCTACACCCGCTCGCTGCCTGCCCAGACCACCCTCGCTTTGAGTCGGGTGCCCAGATGGCTGGGCTGGCCGCTGCTCTTCGGCCGGGGCCGGCGGGCGGCCCGGCGCATCCGCCACCGCCTGGAGGCCCATGTCCGCCCGCGCTACGCCGCCCACCGGGCCGGCACGCCGGGACCGGAGCAGGACATCCTCGCCGGGCTGCTCGATGCGGTGGATCCGGCGGACGGCAGCCGCTTCACCCTCTCCGAGGTGGTCGATCACCTGGCCATGCTCTTCCTGGCGGGCCACGAGACCTCCGCCGCGGCCCTGGCCTGGGCGGTGCACCTGATCGCCACCCATCCCGAGGCCCAGGAGCGCATGGTCGCCGAGATCGCCGCCGAGGTGGGCGATGGCCCCATCGGCTTCGCCGACATCAAGCGGCTGCGCTACGTGATGGCGGTGTTCCGCGAGACCCTGCGCCTGTATCCCCCGGTCGGCTCGCTCCCGCGGGCGGCGGCGGCGGCCACCGAGATGCGCGGCAAGACGATCGCCCCCGGCTGCCCGGTCCTGGTGTCACCCTGGCTCATCCAGCGCCACCGGCGTCTGTGGGACCGCCCCGACCATTTCGATCCGGGCCGCTTCCTGGCCGGCGGCGAGGCCGAGGACAAGACCAATGCCTACCTGCCCTTTGGCATGGGACCGCGGGTGTGCATCGGCATGGCCTTCGCCCTGCAGGAGGCGGTGCTCCTCCTCGCGCTCCTGGTCCGCCGCTTCCGCATCGCACCGGAGCCCGGGCACCGTCCCTATCCGGTCGGGCGGCTCACCATCCGCACCCGGGATCCCCTGCCGGTCCGGGTCGCCGAGCGGGGTCCGCTCCCGGCGCCCGCCGCCGCTCACTCGCCGTAGGCGAACGACGCGCTGAACGCGCTCCACGGCGCGAGCCTGCCGACCTCGACCGCGACCTCGCGCACCTCGCCGGCGGCGAGGTCGATCTTGGGCAGGGCGACGGTGCGCATGGGCTTGCCGTCGGCACCGGCCAGTTCCAGCTCCACCGCCAGTCCCGTGACCGGCTCCGCGAGCCCGTTGCGCACCGCCGCCCGCAGGGTCGTCCCGTCCAGGCGCAGGCGGCCGACCTGCAGTTCGGCGGCGGCGGTGAGCCGGCCGGCGGCGCGGTCGCCGTCCTCGGCGCAGCGGGCGGTGATCCGCACGTTGGCGAAGACCGGGATGTTGCGCGCCACCGCCTTCTCGTTCGCACCCGCCCCGGCGGCGAGGGGCTCCTTGCGCGCATGGCGGTGGGTGGCCACGACCTTGCCGTCGCGGTCGAGGAAGGCGATCGTCGCGCTGATCCCGGTGGCGGCGGCTCCGCCGGTGTTGCGCAGCATGAATTCCACCGTCGCCACCCCGCCCTGGGCCTTGCGGTCGAAGGCCGGGCTGAGGATCGCCAGGTTGGGGGCGTCGCCGGCGGCGTCCGCCGCCTGGGGCAGGTCCTTGTCCCGGCCCTGGTAGGTGGCCTGGCCACCCTCCCAGCGCAGGTCGATGGCGAACATGGCAGGACCGGAGCTGTTGAGCTTGAGCGACGCAGAGGTGGTCGCTCCGGCGGCGAGATCGCCGAGCGGCTGCCAGGGGCCCTCGCCCTGCACCATCACCTTCAGGTCGGTGTCGAGGGCGCGCACGCGGGCCGCCAGACCGCGCACCGCCACCGGCGTGGCGATGCGCACCTCCCACTGGTGGAACGGCCGGTAGGCCCGGTCGGCCCGACCGCGCCACAGCATGCAGCCGCTGACCCAGGGCCGGTCCGCCGCGGGCTTGGCCTGCTCGGCCTGGGCAGCCCAGGCATCGCTGCGTTCCGTCGGCGCGGGCATCGGGGCCGTCTCGTCGGCGGCGACCAGGCCCGCCGCCGGCATGAGCACGAGCAGGACCAGGGCGGGAAGCGGCAGGCGGTGCATGATCCAAGGGTGAACGCGCATGGACGGCGATGGTTCGCCGGGCCGGCCGTGATCCACCCCTGGGCCAGTGCCCGGCGCGGAGTAGATCATCCGCCATGCCGGCGTGGTTCGCCTATCTCGTCCGCTGCCGCGACGGCAGCCTGTACGCGGGCGCCACCACCGACCTGGAGCGGCGGGTGGCGGCCCACAACGGCCGGGTGCCCGGCGGTGCCCGCTACACCCGGACCCGGCGCCCGGTGGTCCTTGCCTGGGCCTCGCCGCCGTTGACCAAGATCGCCGCCCATCGGCTCGAATGGCGGCTCAAGCGCCTGGCCCCGGCGGCGAAGCGGCGGCTCGCCGCGGGCTGATCACCTGCGTTCATGGCGCCCGGGTGCTCGTCCGCCGGCTCTTGCCGACGAGCTGCCCGGCAACCAGGGCGGTCCAGCCGGTCTGGTGGCTGGCGCCCAGGCCGCGGCCGTCGTCGCCGTGGAAATACTCGTGGAACCATCCGAGATCCCGCCACAGCGGGTCGCGCCAGCGCGGGTGGCCGCCCTGCCACGGGCGCAGGCCGTCGGCCCCGGGCAGCATGAGCGAGGCGAGGTTTCCCGACAGCTCCCGGGCGAGCTCGCCGCAGTCGCTGGTCCGCCCGTCGGACCGGGGAATGCGGAAGCCGCTGCCGTAGATGCCGTGGAAACGCTCCAGGGCCTCGGTGAGCAGGATGTTGAGTGGGAACCACACCGGGCCGCGCCAGTTGCTGTTGCCGCCGAACAGGCCGTCCACCGATTCGCCGGGGGTGTAGGCCACCCGCAGGGCCTGGCCGCCCACATCCACCGTGAACGGGCGGTCGCGGTGGAAGCGGCTCAGGCTGCGCACACCGTGGGGCGACCAGAACTCATCCGGCTCCGCGACCCGGGCGAGGATGCGGGCCAGGCGGGTGCGGTCGGCGATCGACACCAGCAGCGTCCCGTCGTCGCCCTGGTCGCAGACATCGATGGCCCGGGCCGGGTCGGGCCGGTAGCGGCGGAACCAGGCGAGCCGGGCGGCGAAACCGGGCAGGGCGGCGAGGGTGTCGCGGCTGATCACCGCCGCGGCGAACAGCGGGACCACGCCGACCAGGGAATGCAGGCGCAGGGCCTGCCGCCGGCCGTCGGGGCCGCGCAGGTGGTCGTAATAGAAGCCGTCCTCCTCATGCCACAGGCCCTCGCCGCCGCCTCCGTTGATGGCGTGGGAGATGGCGACCAGGTGCTCAAGGAACTTCGAGGCGATGTCCTCGTAGGCCGGGCGGTGGCGGGCGAGCTCCAGGGCGATGGTGAGCATGCGCCCGGCGAAGAAGGCCATCCACGCGGTGCCGTCGGCCTGCTCCAGGGACCAGCCGCCCGGGGGCGGCTTCGAGCGGTCGAAGGGGCCGATGTTGTCGAGGCCGAGGAAGCCGCCGGCGAACAGGTTGCGGCCGTTCGGATCCTTGCGGTTGACCCACCAAGTGAAGTTCAGGAGCAGCTTCTGGAACACCCGTTCGAGGAAGCCGAGGTCCGCCTCGCCCGCGGCCTGGCCCTGGCGGTAGAGCCGCCAGGCGGCCCAGGCGTGGACCGGGGGATTCACGTCGCCGAACGCGAACTCGTAGGCCGGGATCTGGCCGTTCGGATGCATGTACCACTCGCGCAGGAGCAGCTCGATCTGCCGCTTCGCCCCGGGCAGGTCCGCCGGGGCCATGGCCACCGCGTGGAATGCCAGATCCCAGGAGGCGTACCACGGGTACTCCCACGGATCCGGCATCGCCAGGACATCACGGTTGTAGAGGTGGCCCCAGTCGGCGTTGCGGCCGTGGTTCCGCGAATCCGGCGGTGCGGGCTGCTCGGGGTCGCCGCGCAGCCAGTCCTCGACGATCAGATGGTAGAAGCGGTGCGACCACACCAGGCCAGCGTAGGCGAGGCGGGCGACCCGGGCCGGCTCCGGCGCGGTGGCGGGCGGGATCACAGCCGCGTAATAGGCGTCCGCCTCGGCCCGGCGGGTCCTGATGATCGCGTCCGCGGCGGCCGGATCGCCGGGGCCCATCGCCTCCGGGCGCAGGCGCATGGTCACCGTGGCGGAGCCGCCGGCGGGGACTGCCAGGCGGTACCACGCCGCGGCCTTGGTTCCGCGCCGGGCTGGGTCCACCGCCGCCGGATCGCCTTCCACCACCCGGCGGTGGAAGGCGTCCTTCACCCACGGCGTGGGATTCTCGGTCCCCCACAGCCGTTGGTGGTTCGTCTCGTTGCCGGTGAACAGCCACTCCGGCGCGCCATCGCAGGACAGCACCCAGGAGCCCAGGCTCTCGTGCCACAGGCCGAGGTGGCCATCCGGGCGGAGATGGATGCGCGGCTTCAGGCCGCAGCCCTCGTGCCGGCAGCCCCAGGCCCAGGTGTTGCGGAACCACACCTGGGGCAGCAGGTGCAGCTCCGCGGCGGCGGCGGAGCGGTTGTGGACGGTCATGCGCCACACCAGGTCGTCGGGGCCGTCCTTGGCCAGTTCGACCTCCAGGTCCCAGAAGCGGCCGTCGTCGAGGACCCCGGTGTCTTCGAGCTCGAATTCCGGCAGCTCGCGGCTGCGCCCGCGGTTCCGCTCCACCAGCTCCGCGTAGGGGAACGCCGCCATCGGGTAGCGGTACAGGCCGCGCAGGTAGCTCGCGGTCGGCGTGGCGTCGAGGTGCCACCAGCATTCCTTCACGTCCTCGCCGTGGTTGCCCTCGTCGCCGGTCAGCCCGAACAGGCGCTCCTTGAGGATCGGGTCGCGGCCGTTCCACAGGGCCGGCGCCAGGCACAGCCGGCACTGGCGGTCGGTGATGCCGAGGATGCCGTCCTCGCCCCAGCGGTAGGCCCGGCTGCGGGCGTGGTCGTGGGGCAGGTACGACCAGCAGGTGCCGTCCGCGGAGTAGTCCTCGCGCACGGTGCCCCACTGGCGGTCCGGCAGCCACGGGCCCCAGCGCCGCCAGTTGGCGGTGCGGGCCTCGTCCTCGCGCATGCGGCGGTGCTCGGCGGTGTCGTGCATGACCACAGGCGTCGCCGCGGCGGCGCGCCGTCAAGCCGGCGCGGGCATCCTCATCCGCAGGGCGGCGGGACCCGGCCCCAGCCGGTGGGCTGGTCACCGAGGGTGATCACCAGCTCGCCGCCCCGGGCCAGGTCGCCGTGGTCGAGCCAGGAGCGGTCGATGGCCATGCCGTCGAGGGTCACGCCGGTCACGCAGCCGGTGCCGGGGGCCGCGCCGGCGGTGCGGATGGTCAGCGGCCGGGCCATGCCCGGCGGGGTGAGGACGATCTCGGCGAAGCGCGGCACGCCGATCAGCCAGCGGGCGGTGCCCGGCACCGGGCACAGGCCCATGGCGCCGGTGATCCACCACGACGACCAGGCGCCCATGTCCTCGTTGTCGCCCATGCCCGAGCGCCCCGGGCCGACCTTGGCATCCATCACCTGGCGCAGGGCGGCGGCGCCCAGGTCCGGCCGGCCGGCCCAGTGGTACAGCCAGGGCAGGTGGAGGTTGATCTCCTTCCAGTGCCAGATCCGTTCACGGCAGCGGTCCAGGTGGGCGATGAAGCCCTCGGCGCCGCCGTGGCGGGCGACCAGCCCGTCGATGGCGTGCCAGGCGGTGATCGCGTAGTCGTGGCCGGTCCCCTCGTAGAAATGCGGATCGTTCCAGAAATCCCGGCACGACGGCTTCCACGGATCGAAGGCGGCCCAGGAGCCGTCCGGGTGGCGCGGTGCGAAGCAGCGGTGCTCCGGGTGCCAGTTCTCCCACAGGCGCTCCGCCCGGGCGGCACAGGTGTCGGCGTACACACGGTCGCCGACCGCCCGGGCCAGGGCCGCGGTGCAGTGGTCGTGGAACCCGTACTCGACGGTGCGCGAGGCGCAGTTCTTCACCGACGTGTCGAGGAAGCCGCGCCCGCCGTGGCCCGGGAAGCGGCCGAGCCGGAACGGATCCGGGCTCGGGGTGTCCTGGGTCCGGCGCAGGGCGGCGAGGGCGGGGGCGGCGTCGAAGCCGCGCAGACCCTTGGCCGCCGCCTCGGCGAACAGCACCGCCGCCGAGCAGCCACCCTGCACCTGGGCCGAGCCGCCCATGATCCAGGCGTCGGGGATCCAGCCGGTCTGCTCGCCGATCTCGGTCAGGCAGTTGGCGAGGTCGGCGGCGAAGCCGGGATCGAACAAGGTGAACAGCGAGTTGGCGCAGCGCACGCTGTCCCACAGGCAGTACAGGTCGTTGAAATGGCGGCGACGGGCGTTGAACCACGGGACCTCGTCGGTGCCGTGGTCGCCGGGCATGGTGAACAGCCGCAGCATCAGGGTGTGCCACAGCCGGGTGTCGCGGTCGCTGCCGCCGGCGACCCGGGCCCGGCCGAGCACGCCCTCCCAGGCCGCCGCCGCCGCCGCCACCACCTGCTCGAAGGTCCGCCCGCGCACCTCGTCCAGGTTGCGCTGGGCCTGGGCCGGGCTCACGTACGAGATGCCGACCCGGGCCTCGACCCGGCGCGCGTCGAAGCGGGCGCAGAGCTGGAGGCCGGGTCCCTGCCAGTCCTGACCGCCGATGCGGCCCTTCAGTCCGGGCCCATAGGCGTTCATCACCGCGGCTGGGTGGTCGAACTCGATGCGCGCGTGCACCGTCCACGGCAGGTCATGGCCCCACCCGCCCTTGAACTGCGCCGTGCAGATCAAGGTGCGGTCGTCGAGCCAGCGGGCCCAGCCGCCCAGCCCGTCGCCGCCGATGGCGAAACCCAGGTCGATGCGCACCCACGGCTCGGTGCCCTCGTCCCAGGTCCAGCGGTGCACCGCGCACCGCTTGCCGGCGGTCAGCTCCAGCCGCACCCCGCCGGCGTTGGCCAGCTCGCCGAAGCCCTGGCGTGGGCGCAGGGTGGCGGCGTAGAGGCCCGGCCGCGCCGACTCATCGCTGATCGGGAAGGCGAGCGAGCGGGCGTCGGGCCGCGAGAGCAGGGGTACGATGCCGATGGTGCCGTAGCGCCCGGCCCCGCCGGTGCCGGATACATGGGCGTGGCTGATGTGGCGCAGATCCTCGCCGCTCGCATAACCGCTGGTGTTGTGGTTGACCGTGTCCGGTCCCGGCCGGACCATCCCGAACGGCCAGCACGGCCCCGGCAGGCAGTTGCCGCCGCCATCGACGGCGTGGAAGGGATCGACGAGATCGGTCAGGGGCATGAGCG
>CAMCAC010000035.1 GCA_945872305.1 Candidatus Kuenenia stuttgartensis
AAGGATCCGTCCAAGGTGGACCGCTCCGCCGCCTACGCCGCCCGCTGGGTCGCGAAGAACATCGTCGCCGCCAAGCTCGCCAAGCGCTGCGAGGTCCAGGTCGCCTACGCCATCGGCGTGGCCCGACCGGTGTCGGTGAAGATCGATACCTTCGGCACCGGCACCGTCGGTGACGAGGCGATCGCCAAGGCCGTCGACACCGTGTTCGACCTCCGCCCCAAGGCGATCATCCAGGCCCTGGATCTGCTCAAGCCGATCTATCGCCACACCGCCTACAACGGCCACTTCGGCCGCAAGGAATTCACCTGGGAGAAGACCGACAAGGTCAAGGCGCTCCTGGCCGCGGTGAAGTGATCTCCGCATCCATCTGAATCCCCGCGACCCGCCGCGAACCGGCGGGTCGCGTCGTCTCCGGAACCCAGCATGACCCGCCGCCGCCGCATCCTGTGGATCATCGCCATCGTGATCGCGCTGCCGTTGTGCGCGGTGGCGGTGGCGTGGGGATTCCGGGACCGCATCGCCCTGGCCATCATCCGTGGCCGGCTCGCCGAGGTGCTCGCCGTCCCGGCCGATGTCGCCCACATCGCCATCTCGCCCCTCGGCGACCGGATCGCCGTGTCGGGAGTTCGGATCGGTCAGCACCCCACAGATCCCGCCATACCGCTGGTGACCCTCGACCGGATCGACCTTGCCTGGTCGCCCTGGGCGCTGGTCGATCGGCGGATCGAGATCGAGGCGCTGGACATCGACGGGGTTGCCGTCCGCGCCGACCGGCTCGCCGATGGCCGGGTCACCGTGGCCGATCTCCTCCGACCGGGATCCGGATCGGCGACCGCCCCGGCCTCTGCGACAGCCGGCTTGGCCATCCGGGTGGCGCGGATCGGCATCACCGGCATCCGCCTGGAACTGGCCGATGCCCTGGCGGCGACCACCCCGTGGCGTGTGACCGTCGACCATACCAACGTGGACATCGAGGATTTCCGGCTGGATCCGGGCCAAGCCCCCACCGCCCGGATCCGGGGCACCGTGTCCCTGCGGGTGGCCTCACCGCCAGGATTTGCCGCCGGGGATCTGTTGGCGATGCCTGGGTCGAGCCTCTCGGCGGAACTGGCGCCGGACCGGATCCGCATTGCTGCGCTGGTCGCCCTCTCCCCGTCGGCGGTCCTCATCCGACATCCGGATGGCCGCTCCAACGTGGACGATGCAATCCTCCGCCTGACCGCCATCGCGGCGGCCATCGCCGGTCCATCGGGGACCAGCGCCCCGCGCGGAGATGGCCGGCGGTTCGCCCTGGAACTGGCCCACCTGCGGTTGATGGACGGCCGTGCCGAAGTCCACGACGGTGTCATCGCCCATGAGACGGTGGCCGTCCGGGTCGATGGCATCCAGCTTGGCATCGATGAGGTGTGGCTCCACCCCGCGCCCGGCGCTCCCGCCACGGCGGCGCGCGTCCGCCTGGATGCCCGCATCCACCAGCCCGATCCGCATCCGACCGCCCTGCTCGCGGTCCGCGGGCAGGTCGCGCCGTGGAACGGGGGCATCCCGTCCGTCGAGGGGGCCTTCGCCCTGACCGGGTTCGCCTTCGCCACGGTCGAGGCCCTGGTCCCGCCGGCGGCCCGGACCGCGGTCGGCGCCGAGGGCTTCGATCTCGCCGCCCGCATGACGCTCACGCCCGGATCGCTGCACGCCGTGGGTGCGCTGGTCGGGGACCGGGGCGTGTCCCTGCCGTTCCGTATCGGCGGTACGGCCACGGCCCCGGTCCTGGCCGGGTCGCCGCTCCTGCGCGGGGCCTTCAACCGGCTCGGCGGCGGGGCCTGGAACCTGGCGGAGGGGGTGGTCGGTAGCGGGATCGAGGCGGTATCGGGTGGGGTCGGCGCCGTCGCCGATCTCGGTGGCGGCATCCTGTCCGCCGGAGCCGATGTGGGAGGCGGGCTCGCGCGCATCGTCGCCGGGGTGGTGACCCTGGACGGGGATCGCATCGGTGCCGGGGCCCGCCGGGCTACGGTGGGGGCGGCCGGAAGCCTGGGTGACGGTCTGGTCGCCGCGGGTGGCGGCGTGGTGGATGCCGGTGGCAGCACGGTCGGCGCCCTGGGCGGATCCCGTGTGCGGAATCCCTGGCGGGAGGCGATTCCCCAGCGCCATGGCGCAGAAGTCATGCGCGCCGACCTGGTGCTGGCGGGAGCCACGGTGGCGATCAGCCCGCCGTGACCGTGGGTTTCCCGCGCCCCGGCCGAGCGGCCGGGGCGCAGGGGATCACTTGGCGACGGCCTTCTTCTCGGTCTTGGCCTTCTTCTTGGCCTCGACGATCTCGACCTTCAGACGGGCCTTCTCGCGCTTGATCCGGCGATCACGACGGTTGGCCTTTTCGACCTTGTTGTACTGGCGGCTCATGGGCACTCCTTGCGGGGACAGGGGTTAACCGGCGGGGCAGCGGCGGCAAGGGGCTGGACCGCGGCGGAAGGGCGCCACGCTGCCGCCCACCCCCAAGGAGTCCTCGCAATGACTGCGACTGCTGACGCCGGCGTCATCGGCATGGCCGTGATGGGCCGCAACCTCGCCAAGAACATCGAATCCCGCGGCTACACCGTCGCGCTCTTCAACCGCTCGTGGGAAAAGACCGAGGAGGTCATGGCCTGGGAGCACGCGCAGGGGGCCAAGTTCGTCCCGTGCAAGGAGCTCAAGGACTTCGTCGCGGCCATCAAGCGCCCGCGCCGGATCATCATCATGGTCCAGGCCGGCAAGGGAACCGACGCGGTGATCGAACAGATCGCCCCGATGCTCGACGAGGGCGACATCCTGGTCGACGGCGGCAACGCCTTCTGGGGCGACACCGACCGCCGCAACGCCGTCGGCAAGCAGTGGAAGTTCCACTTCATCGGCATGGGCGTCTCGGGCGGCGAAGAGGGTGCCCGCATCGGGCCCGCGATCATGCCCGGCGGTGACAAGGCCGCGGTCGAGAAGCTGATGCCGATCCTCACCCAGATCAGCGCCAAGGCCGGCAAGAAGAACGCCGAGCCCTGCGTGACCTGGTGCGGCGAGGGCTCCGCCGGCCACTTCGTCAAGATGGTCCACAACGGCATCGAGTACGGCGACATGCAGATGATCGCCGAGGTCTACGACGTGCTGACCCGCGGCCTGGGCAGGGACCACAAGGCCTGCGCCAAGATCTTCCAGGGCTGGAACAAGGGCGAGCTCGCCAGCTTCCTCATCGAGCTGACCGGCAAGATCGCCGACAAGCCGGATCCCAAGAAGAAGGGCAAGTTCCTCCTCGATGCGATCCGCGACGCCGCCGGCCAGAAGGGCACCGGCAAGTGGACCACCGTCGCCGCCCTCGAGCATGGCGTCGCCATCCCCACCATCACCGCCGCGGTCGACGCGCGTCTCATCTCCAGCGTCAAGATCGAGCGCGAGGCCGCCGCCAAGGCCCTCAAGCTGCCGCGCAAGAAGGTGAAGGGCGTCACCGTCGCCGACCTCGCCAAGGCCCTCTACGGCGCCAAGCTCGCGGCCTACGCCCAGGGCATGCGCCTGATCGTCGAGGCGAGCAAGGCCCGCGGCTACAACACCCCGGTGCAGGAGATCCCGGCCATCTGGCGCGGCGGCTGCATCATCCGCGCGGTGTTCCTCGACCGCATCACCGAGGCGTTCCGCAAGCAGCCCAACCTGCCCTCGCTGCTCGTCGCCAAGGAGTTCAGCAAGGACATCAAGCGCTGCCTGCCCGCCCTGCGCAAGGTCGTCGCGGCCTCCGCCGTGGCCGGCATCCCGATGCCCGCCCTGTCCGCCTCGCTGTCCTACATCGAGGCCTACGCCACCGCCCGTCTGCCGGCCTATGTGACCCAGGCCCAGCGCGACGCGTTCGGCTCGCACACCTACGAGCGCAACGAGAAGCCCGGCGAGTTCCACCACACCGAGTGGCTGGCCTGAACCACCCCGGTCGATGGATCCAGGACCCCGGGCGGCATGCCGCCCGGGGTCCTGCGTTTTCAGCCGGCGGCGATGAGGTCGCGGAAGACCTCCTCCAACGACCGGCGCTCCTCGACCAGTTCGCGCAGGCCGCCCTTCGCCTCGGCGGCGGCGACCAGGGCCGGGCGCAGGTCCGGGGGCGCGTCGATCACCGCGCAGCCGGCTTCGACATGGCCCTGGGCTCCCGGGGGCAGCGCAGCGACCAGCGACTCCGGGGTGCCATCGCGCAGGCGGATGCGCACCCGGGTGACCTTGGCCCGGTCGCGCAGGCGCTCGATGGGCTCGTCGGCGAGCACCCGGCCGCGGTGGATCACCACCACCCGGGTGCACAGCGCATCCACCTCGCCGAGGACATGGGTCGACAGCAGCACCGCATGGCGTGCCGCGAGCCCCCGCAGCAGGTCGCGCAGGTTCGCCACCTGGGCGGGATCCAGACCGTTGGTCGGCTCGTCGAGGAGCAGGGCGGCGGGATCGCCGAGCAGGGCCTGGGCGAGGGCGGCCCGCTGGCGGTTGCCCTTGGACAGGATGCCGAGCCGGCGTTTCGCGTTGGCCTGCAGTTCCACCGCGGCGATCGCCGCCGCCGCCGCGGCCCGGCGGGCTCCGGCGGGGATGCCCTTGAGCCGGGCGATGTGGACGAGGTAGTCCTCGGTCCGCATGTCGTCGTAGAGCGGCGGCTCCTCGGGGGCGTAGCCCAGGCGGACCCGGGCGGCGGGGTCCGCGGTCAGGTCGCGCCCTTCGACGGTGACCCGGCCCGCATCCGGAGCGAGGCATCCGGCGAGCATGCGGATCGTGGTGCTCTTGCCGGCGCCGTTGGGACCGAGCAGGCCGACGATCTCCCCCGGAGCGACCCGGAACGAGATCCCATCCACCGCCCGGACCGGGCCGAAGGTCTTGGACAGGGACTCGGCGATGAGCATGCGGGCGAGCATGCCGCGCGATGCCGGCGATGCATCCCCGCCGCCCATCCCGCCACCCGGTTGCCCGGTGGTGTGCGTGCGGATGCTCGGCCCCCATGGCCATCGCGATCACCATGTGGGACTTCTCCTGGCTCGAACGGCGCTGGCCCGGGGCCGGCTACGGCGACTGGGATGCCGCCCTGGGCGGACTGCGCGAGCGCGGCTACGATGCGGTGCGCATCGATGCCTATCCGCATCTGATCGGCGTGGACGCGCAGCGGACCTGGACGCTGCTGCCGGAGTGGACGACCAACGATTGGGGAGCCCCGGCCAAGGTCCGGGTCGCCCCGTGGCCCGCCCTGGCCGAGTTCCTGCGCGCCTGCCGGCGCCAGGGCATCCGTGCCGGCCTGTCGACCTGGTTCCGCCAGGATGTCGACGACCACCGCCTGCACATCGCCAGCGCCCGCGCCCATGCCCGGGTGTGGATCCGCACCCTGGAGCTCATCGAGCGCGAGGGACTGCTCGGCGACCTCCTGTATGTGGACCTCTGCAATGAATGGCCGCTGGCGAACTGGGCGCCGTTCTTCAAAGGGGCCCAGGGAGCCGGCGCCTGGGTCCAGCCCGCGAGCCTGGCGTGGATGCGCGAGGCCGTGGGCCTGGTGCGCGACCGTTTCCCCGGGCTGCCGCTCACCGTGTCGGTCACCGGCGACCACCGCGGCGTGGAGGGGGCCGACGTCTCGTTCATGGACCTGCTCGAACCGCACCTGTGGATGGCGACCACATCGGATTTCTACGAGCGGGTCGGCTACCGCTATGAACGCTTCGAGAGCCGCGGCTACGAGAACCTCGTCGCCCGGGGCGAGGCCCTGTACCGCGCCGATCCGGAGTGCTGGCAGGGGGCCCTTGCGGATGGCATCGACCGTCTTGCCGCGTGGTCCCGGCGCAGCGGACTGCCGCTCATCACCACCGAATGCTGGGGCGTGGTCGACTACAAGGACTGGCCGGGCCTGGACTGGGGCTGGGTCAAGGAGCTGTGTGCCCTGGGCACCGCCCGGGCGGCGGCGACCGGCCGCTGGCGCGCCATCGCCACCAGCAATTTCTGCGCTCCCCAGTTCCGCGGCATGTGGGACGACGCCGCCTGGCACCGGCGTCTCACCGACCTGATCCACGCCAGCCCGGCGCCCTGACCCGGCCTTGCCGGGCTGCGGGGGGCTGGACCATCCCGCCATGCCCTGGGACGAATCCGACCTGCCGCCGGCGATCCGCCGGGTGAACACCTTTTGCGAGAACTGGGTGTTCGCGTTCCTGGTGGCCATGGCGATCCGCCATTTCTGCATCGAGGCCTTCGTCATCCCCACCGCCTCGATGGAGCCGATGCTCTACGGCGACCCGGGATTCCTGAAGGGCGACCATGTGGTCGTGGACAAGATCGGCCACCGCCTGAGCGACGCCGCCCGCTGGGATGTGACGGTCTTCCAGTACCCCCAGAACGAACGCTACAAGGGCAAGATCGAGATGTTGCCCGCCTTCGACGCCCAGGGGCAGGCGACCCAGGTCCCGTTCCTCGATCCGCTCGTCCACCGCAACTTCGTCAAGCGCATCGTCGTCATGCCCGGCGAGGACTGGTTCCTGCGCAGCGGCAACGCCTATGTCCGCACCGGCGACCAGCCGTTCCGGGTCGCCCGCAAGCCCGACCATCTCCAGCCGGTGCTATGGCTCGAGTGCTACCGGGCCGGGGCCCAGGCCGGTCATCTGCCGTGGAGCGGACCGGTCGAGGCCGACGGCGGCGGACTCCGGTCCCCCGGCGGATCCGTCACGTTCACCCAGCCGCTGATCAACCTGTATCTCAAGCCGGGCCGGGTCCGCCTTGGCCGGCTGACCGACCAGGATCCGCCGGTCCGTCCCGAGCCCGGCCAGCCGCCGGTGTCGCTCACCGAACCCCAGGTGACCGTGCTCGGTGAACGGGCCAGCATCTGGGATCTCGACCGGTGGCAGGTCCGGCGCATGAACAGCGCCGATCTCGACAGCAACCAGCACGGCACGCTGCTCAATGCGGTGGGCCGGGAGCCGGTCGGCGACTGGCGCTGGCGCATCACCCCATCCGCCATCGCCGCCACCGCCGCCTGGACCATCCGCCAACCCGGCGGGTCCGCCTATGCCCTGGAACTGTCGTCCGCCGGCTGGTCGGTCCGGGTCGACGGGGCGGTCGCGGAGCAGCGCAGCGAGGCGGTTCTCGGCCGCACCTGGGCCTTCGCGGTGGTCGACGATGAACTCCAGGTTGCGGTCGATGGCGCCATCGTCTGGCGGCGCGACATCCCGTCGTGGACCGGCCTGGAACAGACGCCCCTGGCCATGGGCATCGAAGCCTCGGGCGCCTGGGCCGCCGCGGCCGCCCTGGACCGGGATCTCCATTGGTCGTCGCAGTTCCTCGATGGACTCACCCCCCGTCACGAAGTGATGCTCAACCGGCTGGTCAGCTACTATGATTCGGTGGTGAACGGCGCCCGGGAGGCGACCGGGACGGTGGCGGACATCAAGGCGAGCCAGATCCGCCAATACCTCACCCTGCGCCTGCCGCTCTTGCGGCGGCTGGCGCCCGGGGTGCCCTGGCCCCAGGAGGTCGATCTGGACCGCCTGCCCCTGGTCGCCCTGGTCGACCTCATGGACCAGGCCCGGGCCCGGGCCCGGTCGGTGGCGGTGTCGCCCGAGACCGCCCTGACGGTGCCCGCGGAAGCCTTTGTCCTCCTGGGCGATAACAGCCCCCACAGTCTCGACAGCCGGGCCTGGGGCTATGTGCCGGCGGCCAATCTGCGCGGCCGGGCCCTGGCGGTGGTGCTGCCACCGTCCCGTTGGCGTATCATCCGGTGAGCGGTGCCATGCGGTCGACTGCGGCTTGCGGTCCGGTTCAGGGTCCTGTTCCGACGACTTGTCCACCGGCTGGTCGGCGGCTTGGGCTCTGGCAAGAGTGGACCAAGATTCCGTCAAGATTGTGCGGCGACAGGGTTGTTGAACTCATAAGTGCATGTGGATAAGCATGTTCATTTTCCGGGACCGGTACTTGGGGCCGCGCAAGGGTATCCGTATGGAGCCGGGATTCCGTTCGTGTCCAGGAGTTGTCCACCATGACTGACCAGGAGCTCTTCAGCGCCGAGGGCCTGACCAAGCGGTTCGGCAGCCGGACGGTGGTGTCAGGATTCGGGTTACGGGTCCGGTCGGGCGAGATCGTCGGCCTGCTCGGGGCCAACGGCGCGGGCAAGAGCACCACTTTCCGGATGGTGGTCGGCCTCCACGCCCCGGATGCGGGGACCATCCGTTTCCGCGGCCACGACATCACCCGCCTGCCCATGCATGAGCGGGCCCGGCTCGGCCTCGGCTATCTGGCCCAGGAACCCACCGTCTTCGCCCGGCTCAGCGTGGCGGACAATGTGCGGATCGTCCTGGAGCACCACTGTCCCCGGGATCAGGTCGAGGCCCGGCTCGCGGTCCTCCTGGGTGAACTCGGCCTGTCCCATCTGCGCGACAATGCCGCCGCCGGCCTGTCCGGCGGCGAGCGGCGCCGGCTCGAGATCACCCGCGCCCTGGTCGTCGATCCCAAGCTTGTCTTCTTCGACGAGCCGTTTGCCGGCGTCGATCCGCGCAGCCGGTCGGACATCGTCGCCATCGTCCGCCAGCTCCGCGACCGCGGGGTGGCGGTGCTGATCACCGACCACCACGCCGAGGCCATCCTCAACCTCGTCGACCGTCTCTACATCATGCGCCAGGGCTCGAATTTCGCCGAGGGCACCCCGGCCCAGGTGGTCGCCGACCCGGCCGTGCGCTCCGAATACCTGGGGAACGATTTCCAATGGTCGCCGCCGGCCGGCTGACCGTGGTCGTGGGTGCCAGCCAGCGCCTGCGCGACGAGGCGGTGGCGGGCCTGCGCTCCGGCTGGACCGGCCCGGTGCGCCGGCTGGTCGAGCCGGGCGAGGTCGAAGGCCTGCTCATCGGCCTGGAGACCCCCAGCCTGTTCGGCGACTCCGAACTCCTGCTGGTCCGCGCCGACCAGCGCTGGCTGGCCAAGCACCAGGACCGTCTGCTCCCCCACCTCGCCCAGCCGGTGGTGGCGGGGGCGATGCTGCTGCTGGTCGATCAGCTCGACGGGCGCAGCGCCCTGGCCAAGGCCGCCGCCAAGGCCGGGGCCCTGGTCGCCACCGACGGTCCCGACGACCGCTCCCTGCCCGGCTGGCTCGCCCTGCGACTGGGGGCCCATCCCCAGGGCTGCACCGACCTCCACCGCCTGACCGACATCCTGGTCCGCCGCATCGGCAACCGGCCTGACGCGCTGCTCGCCGCCATCGACCTCATCGCCCTCGCCTGCCTGCCCGGGCCCCTGCGCCAGGCCGAGGCCGAAGCCCTGGTCGCCGGCGAGGCGGAACAGCCCCTGTGGGAGCTGTCCGGTGCGGTGCTCGAAGGCCGGCCGGCGGATGCGCTGCGGCTGCTGCACGCCCCCCAGGCGGCGGAACCGCCCCAGGTGCTCGGGGCCCTGGCCAACGAGATCCGCCGGCTCATCGCCTGCCACGACACCAAGGATGATGCCGAGGCCGCCCGCCAGGCCGGGGTCCGGGCCGGGGGCGCGTTCTTCCACGCCCGCCGCCGGGCGGCCCGTTGGCCGCGCACCGCCCTGGTCCGTCTGCTCTCGGGCATCAACCAGTGCCAGCGGCAGATCCGCCGCGGCCAGGATCCCCTGACGGCGTTGGAGCTCCTGGTGCTTCACGCACAGCGCCTCGCCGGTCCCGGCCGCCGCTAGGCGCAGCCCTGGCATCGCCCAAGACGGGAGCAGGATCCACCCCACGATGGACGTCTACTTCTGCGATCTCTGCGGTGCCCGTGTCACCGATACCGACCTGTCCGCCGGACAGGGCCAGCGCAAGGGATTCGACGTCATCTGCGCCGGGTGCATCCACCAGGGCCAGGGCCAGTCCTGGTCCAAGGCCCGGGAGGAGCGGCGGAGCGTCGCCAGCCAGCGCATCGACGCCGCCCGGGACCGCGCCGCGACCCTCGACGAGGACGACGGCCCGGCTCGGCCGCCGACCTCCATCGTCGTCGCCGAAGCGGAGCCCGAGGTGGTCACCACCCGGGTCGAGCCCAGCCAGGGACTCTCGGAAATGGCCGGCGGCATGGCCGCCATGGCGATGTCGCCCGCTCCGATGTCCTCATCCGCCCTGGAGCGGGATGATGGACTCATCGAGGTGGACGATCTCGATGACGACACCGGCCCGGATCAGCAGGTCCGTGACACCGCCGCCACCGCCCCGGTGGTCAATCCCGCGGCCGCCAAGTCCACGGACCGGCGCAAGACCAGCAACCGGTTGGCCGCCAAGTCCCCGACACCGGTGGCCCAGGCCAAGTCCGGGCGGGTGGCCAAGTCCGGAAAAGCCTCCACCACCACCCGGGCCACGGCCAAGGGCACGAGCGGCAAGCGCCGGACCCAGGTCGGCACCGGCCAGTGGGTCATGTTCGGCGTCGCCATCGCCGTGATCGTCGTGCTGGGCGGATTGACCGTCTACCAGCTCGGCAAGAGCAAGAAGCCGGTCGAAGCCGTGGTGGTCAAGGATGCGGCGCTCCAGGGCCAGGAAGCCGTGGTCGAAGCCGTCCGCCAGGCGAAGGACGCGATCAACGCCGCCTCCGGCAGCCGGGACAAGGCCAAGCTGCAGGCGGCGCTCGATGCGATCCGCCGGGCCGGCGACGCCTCCGAGCGCTTCGAGACGAATGCGGTCGCGGCCTGGACCAAGTAGGGCAAGAGCCAGGACGAGGCGGAAACCCTGGTCGGTCAGGTGCTCAACCGGCTCGGCGTGCCGGATGTCCGGATGCAGCGCAAGCTCATCAACGACGAGCTGGTTCGCCTGCAGTGACCCGCGAACCCGACGCCGCCGTCACCGGCCGCCTGGCGGCCCTGGCGCTCCTCCATGCCCTCGCGGACTGCGACACCCTCGACCAGGCCTGGGAGCGGATCGATCCCCCGGCGGACCCGCGGGATGCGGCCCTGGCCCGGGAGCTGGCCCTGGGGGCGGTGCGCTGGCAGCGCCTCTACGACTGGCTGCTCGCCCCGCATCTGCGCACCCGGCCGCCGGAGCCCATGGCCTGGGCCCTGCGCATCGGTGCGCACCAGCTGCTCGCCCTCGACCGCATCCCGCCCTCGGCGGCGGTGGACGCGACTCTCGATGCCCTGGCGGCCCGCCGGGGCCAGCGCTGGTGCGGAGCGGTGAACGCCTGCCTGCGCCGCCTCGCGGAACGCGTCCTCCCCGAGCGCCAGGGCGAGGGCCCCCTCGGTCGTCTGCCCGAGCGCCAGCATCCGGTGGATCCCGGCATCCGCTTCAGCCTGCCGGACATGCTGGTGAAGGACCTCGCCCCGGCCCTGCTCGACCACCCGGAGCGCACCCTGGCGGATCTCGACCGCCGGCCGCCCCTGTGCACCCGCACGCCGCCGGGGCTCGCGCCGCCGGTGGGGCGTTCCATCGTGCGCCAGGACGGCCCGTGGACCTGGTGGTCCGATCCCCAGGAAGCGATCGCCGGCTGGGTCGAGCCGGGCCGTCTGCGGGTCCAGGACCGGGCCCAGGGCCGGCTCATCGAGAGTCTGGAGCAGTTGGCGCTGCTCCGCCCCGGCATGCTCGCGGCGGACTGGTGCGCGGCCCCGGGCGGCAAGACC
The DNA here is from genome assembly GCA_945872305.1 of Candidatus Kuenenia stuttgartensis. GTDB lineage: Bacteria > Planctomycetota > UBA11346 > UBA11346 > UBA11346 > CAMCAC01. Next base: position 11,542 of record CAMCAC010000035.1, read on the forward strand.
ATCGCCCTGCGCGAGCGCCACCTGACCGTGGTGGCCTGCGACCGCAGCCGGGAGCGGCTGGGGGATCTCGCCGGACCGCGGCTGGTCCATGACGGCCGCCGCGCCGGGCTGGCGGCGGGTTTCGATCTCGTCCTGGTCGATGCCCCGTGTTCGAACACCGGCACCCTGGCCCGCCACCCGGAAGCCCGCTGGCGCTGGACCCGGAGCAACCGCGACGGCCTGGCGGCGCTCCAGCGCGGTCTGCTCAAGGCGGCGAGCAAGGCGGTCCGCCCGGACGGCGTGCTGATCTACGCCACCTGCTCCCTGCTGCCCTGCGAGAATCAGGGCGTGGCCCACGCCCTGGACGGCTGGCGGCTCCTCGCCGAGCACACCGCCTGGCCCGACGGCTGGCAGGCGGGCGGCTACCACGCGGTGCTGGTCCGCACCTGATGCGGCTGGCCGTCGTCGGCTGCGGCACCTTCGGCGGCATCCTCGCCGCCGAGGCCCGGTCGGCGGGCCATGCGGTCATCGGCCTGCGCCGCACCCCGGAGCCGGATCCGCCCTGTCCCATGGTCCACGGCGATGGCGCCGATCCCGCGCTGCTCGCCACGCTCGGCGTGCTCGACGGCGTTGTCCTGTGCGCCAATCCCGGGTTGCGCCGGGGCCGGGACAACGGGGTGGCGGCCATCGCCGCGGCGTTGGCCGATGCCTTTCCGGACCTCCCGCTCATCTGGACCGGGACCACCGCCGTCTACGCGGATGCCGGCGGCGCGGCGGTGGACGAATCCGGTGGGCTCCTCGACGACCCCGCCAGCCGCGGCCTGCTCGCCATCGAGACGGCGGTGCATCGCCATCCCCGGGGCCTGGTCCTGCGCGCCCCGGCCCTGGTCGGCCCCGCCCGCACGGAACTGCGCCGACGCATCGCCGGCGCCGGGCCACGGATGGAGGTCCGTGGCGATCCGGACCGGCCGTTCAGTGTCCTCCATGACCGGGATCTGGCGTTGGTCTGCCTGCGCGCCCTCACCGAGGGCTGGTCGCCGGGCCTGCTCAATGCCGCCAGCCCGGAGGCCCTGACCCTGCGCGACTACTACCGGCTCCAGGCGTCCGCCATCGGCGTCGCCCTGCCGGAACTGGTCCCGGTCGGCGCGGCGCCCCGGCGGGCCATCGATGCCCGTCGGCTGCACGCCCGGCTGCCCGGGGTCCGCTTCCGCGGGCCGCTGGAATCCTAACCGGCGACCGCTTGGCGGAGCAATCCCGCCAACGGTTCGCCCAACGGCAGCGCCACCGCCGCCGCCTGGCCCGCGGGGCTCATCTTGCGGGCCGTCTTGCGCAGGATGTCGATGTACTTGTCGGCGGTGTAGTCCGGATGCGCGGCGACGAAGAGGGGGGCCTCGCGCTCCAGGAACACCAGGCAGGCGGCGTCCTCCAGGGCGGCGCCCTCGGGATCCTTGGCAAGCTGCTTGGCAACAAGCTGCTCCACCCGCCCGGCCACCGCCGGATCGACGCCCGCACCCAGGCACAGATCCCGGGCCCGCGCGCCCTGGCGCCGGTACTGCTCCCGCCGCCAGGCATGGTAGCCGGCCTTGTCCATCGGGTAGGCGGTGCGCGGCAGGGTCCAGCGCTCCAGATGCTGGCAGCGGCCCGCGAGCCGCAGGGCCGGCGAGGCGGCCGGGACCAGCCGCACGATCCAGCCGGTGACGGCCTCCGCATAGCCCAGTTCGCGGCCCTCCGGATCCTGTCGGTGGGCGTCATCGATGGCGGCCAGGGCGGCGGTGACGGGATCGCTCATGGGTCGGGATCCTTGCCCGACCGCCGCGCGGACAAGACTCCAGGGCGGCGATCAGCCCCCGAGCGCCTGGGCGTGGCGGAACGCCCACTGGACCAGCGCGTGGGCCCAGGTGGATTCCAGGATCGCCGCGGTGGCGACGAGCACCGCACCGAGCCCCGCCAGACGCAGCACTGCGGCCCCGACGCTCAGGAACCGCTCGCTCGTCCACCGGTAGCGCAGCGCCCCGCGCGACAGGAAGATTCCGGCCATGGCGGCGAGCAGATAGGCCAGCGTCTCGACCATGAGATGCGGGGTCACGGCGGCCAGGAAGACCGCCGCCTCGGCCAAGCCTGCCCCGCGGTCCAGGCTCCCGGACAGCGCGGCGGCGAACACCACGCCCCAGGTCGCGGCGTTGTAGACGACCACGATCAGCGTCCCGACATAGCGGAACAGCAGTCCGATCAGGAAGAACACCAGGAACACCCGCAGGTTGTTGGCCAGGATGTCGACCACCCGGCCGTGGTCGAACGACAGCAGGTGGATCCGCCGCGCATCGACGAAGCGGGCGATGCCGGAGAAGGTGGAGGCATAGGACTCGGCCCCCATGGCCAGCGGCAGCAGTCCGTAGCCGAGGATCAGGCCGAGGAAGAGCACGAGCAGATCGCGGGCGAGGAACGCGTTCGCCCGGTCGGCACTCAGGCTGCGCGTCCAGATCTCCTGGGCGTTGCGCTGGAACAGCGGATGGATCATCCCGGCCAGGAGGGCGAGGGAGAACATCATCGCCCCGCCAAAGGTCTCGGCGGCATGGAAGAACCACCAGGCCGCAGCCTGGCCGATGAGCGCCGCCCCGATCCCGCAGGCCAGCCACACGGCCCAGTGGGTGCGCGGATCGTCGAGGGTGACCTGATGGCCGGTATCGAATGACGACACCGGCAGGCTGGCGGAACTGCGGCTGCTGCGCGCACCCTCGCGGCGCGGCGCGGGGCCTCCACCGGGCCCCAGCCGTGGCTCCGGACGGGTGACGGCCTGGCTGTCCGGGCTCGGCGTCGTGGACAGCGGGGCCTGGGCCTGCCGGCCGATCAGGCTGGTGATCGGTCCAGGGCCATCGGTGGGATCGGGCGACACATCGATCGGCCCGGGAAGGACCAGATCCGGATCGCCGGTCAAGCGGCGAAGGATGTTGTGGTCCGTGCCTCGGAGACCCGGTTGATCCGGGTCCTGTCGATCGCCGGTTGCCTGGCCATCCATTCTGGGTCATGATGACACCATGCGCATCCCCGCGCCACCGGTGATCCTGGGCGGCCTGACCCTCCTGGTCGGCGCTGCGGTCCTGTCGACCCTGTACCTGGGCAATCCCCTGGGCCAGCCGATCCGCACGATGGCCTGGACCGCCGCGGCGGAACAGGGAGCGGTCCGGGTGGTGAGCGCCGGGGCCGCCATCGAACCCGCGCCCCTCGCGGAATTCTCCCAGCGCCACCTGACGGACCTCCAGGGCTGGCTTGGCATCGCCCCCCGTCCCGTCACGGTCGCGCTCTTCGCCGACCGCTCCGCCTATGCCGCCTACGGCAAGGCCGAGATCCCCGGATTCCATCCGCGCATGGATTTCTGCTACAGCCCCGCCGAACAGGCGGTGGTCGGCTACCGGACCGGCGACCGCGATCTCCAGGCCCGGCTGCGCCATGAGCTCTTCCACCACCTCTCCGCCAGCCGGCCGGTCCGCCTGCCCCTCTGGCTCGAAGAGGGCACCGCCGAACTCATCGAGGGCCTTGCGCCCGGCCCCGATGGCGCCCTGGTCCTGTCGGCCGTCCAGACCGAGCACCTGCGTACCGCCGCCCGTGCCGTCCACCGCCAGGGCGATGTGGCCATCCAGGCCGTGCTCAGCGGCGGCCGCAAGGCCCTGGCCGCGGATGCCAAGGGCTACTACGCCATGGGCTATGCCCTGGCCCTCCACCTGTACGAGCGGGGCGAACTCGGCAGTGCCGTGGCGACGGGCCTGGTCCAGCCGGATCTCACCGCATTCCGCGCCTTCGTCTCGGACCAGGACCGCTGGACGGCCTCGATCAGCCGTCCGCTCCCCGTCGTGTCCGTCGCCACGCGCTGAGCGCGTGAGCAGAAACCCCCGCCGCGCCCCGGTCCGGCCCTAGGATGCCGGTCGTTGCGCCGCCCTGGTCCGGGCCCGTCTGAGCGCCCAGTCCACGACGATGATCACCAGTGCGACGCCCGCCGCGATGGCATCGACGAGCAGGTCGGTGCGGTCCGCGTCCCGGCCCCGCGCCCCCCAGGCCTGGACCGCTTCATCCATTCCCGCACAGGCCATCGCCGCCAGGGGTGCGGCGAACATCCACCGGGGATGGATCCGGCGCAGCCCGACCGCGAACCACCCCGTCAGCGCCAGCACCATGCCCGCATGCAGCCAGGCATCGCACCGGTGCCACAGGGGCTGTCTCGGGTTTGCGGGGCCCAGCCATGGCGCGGCCAGGACCTGCCACGCCCGATACCCGTCGGGATCCAGCCACGGCCAGAGGCCGAGACCGGCCAGCCCGATCCCTGTCACCAGCCACAGTGCGACCGCGACCGGACCCCCGCGGTTCACGGCTGGCGGTTGATGAAGCCTTTGACCAGGGTCATGGCGATGATGCGCATGTCCAGCCAGAGGGACCAGGTGCGGATGTATTCCAGATCGTACTGCACCCGTTTGCGCATATCGACCACCGTCCGCGTCTCGCCGCGTGCACCGCTGATCTGGGCCAAGCCGGTGATGCCGGGCTTCACATAGTGCCGCCGCATCAGATCGGCGATGTCGCCGGTGAACTGCTCGTTGTGGCGCAACGCATGCGGGCGCGGCCCGACGATGGACATGTCGCCACGCAGCACATTGAGCAGCTGCGGCAGCTCATCCAGGCTGGATTTGCGCAAGAAGGCCCCCAGGGGCGTGATCCGCGGATCGCCCTTGGTCGCCTGCTTGAAGTCGTCGGGCCGGGCATCGCCGGTGGCGGCCCGGGTCGGCGGTGCCGGCGCCGGGGTGCGCACCGTGCGCCGGGTATCGGGATCGACCGTTCCGGTGACTTCGATCCGGGAGCGGCGCCGGTGGATGCCCGTGCCCGGGTTCGGAGTCCCCGGATCGGATCCATCCTCGGCCAGGGGAACCGGCCCGACATCGACGCCATCGCGGGTCACCGCGGCAAGGGATGCGTCCTCGGTGTCGGGCCGCTTCGGTTCCAGGGCCGCCGACGGGGATGCCGGACCCTCGCCCGGTCGGGCCGCGCGCATGGAGCGGAATTTGAACACCCGGATCACCCGTCCGCCGAGTCCATGGCGTTCCTGGACGAACAGCACCGGACCCGGACTGGTGATCTTGATCAGCACCGCCACCGCCAGCATCACCGGCGAGGCGAGGAGCAGGAACAGTGCGCCCAGCACCTTGTCCTCGGCCCATTTCAGGGCGCGTGCCCGGGTGCCCATCGGGCTGCCGGTCAGGGTCAGCAGCGGACGCCCGGCCAATTCCATCGGTTGCAGGCAGAACACCGGCAGGGCCTCGAAATCCGGCGCGAACTGGATCGGGATGGCGGTCGGCAGGAGATCGCGGACGACCCGCTGGACCAGCGTGCGGTCGCCCAGTCCGGAGCACACCACCACCCGGTCGATGCCCAGCCGCACGCACGCTTCCGGCAGTTCCTCGATGGCCACCGACGGCACCGGTCCGTGGCTCGACGGAGCGGCGTCGCTGAAGGCGAATCCGGCCACGCCCAGTCCGATATCGGGATGCTCATCGATGTGACTGGCAAAGGCCAGCACCGATGGCAGGGGCCCGGCCAGAAGCAGCCGGGTGGCGGGTTTGCGCGCATACCGCCGGCGCAGCACCGCCGCCACGGTGAGCCGGAGCGCCGCCATGCCCGACAGGGTCAGTCCCAGCCACCCGAGCATCACCCACCGGGACAGCTCATGACCGACCTTGAGCAGATAGACCGCCACCACCATGACGGCGAAGACGAGCAGGAATGCGGCCCACGCCCGGGCGATCCAACGCACCGGCTTGAGCATGGATGTCCCGTCATAGGCCCCGACCAACGGGAACATCACCGCCACCGTGGGGATCGCCGCGATCCCCACGAGCCGGAAGATGTCCCCCGCCGCCACGGTTCCCGGATGCAGCGTCACCGCCAGGAGCAGGGCTCCCCCCGCGATGAAGGGATCGCATCCAGCCAGGACCAGCTTGCGGCCGGTGCCGGCCACGGCCTGGGCCGAGGTCCTCCGGCTGATCATCCGTCGCGCCCCTGGATCGTGATGAATCCATCGATGCCCAGCATGCGCAGGCCGGTGACCAGCACCGGCGGGGCCTGTTCCACCACCACCGGGGTCGCAGCGGTGGCGGCCCCGTGCAACGACATGAGGGCCGCCACCGCCAGCGATCCGCCCCCGGTCGTGTCCATGGCCGAGAAGTCGACCCGGATGCGCCCGCCGGTGGGCACCCGCCGAACCAACCGGGCCGCGGTGTCCGCCGTCACCGCGGCGAGATCCGCCTGCTGCTGGGGCAGCACGACCAGATCCAGCCCCTCGATGCGATGGGCGATGCCGGCTGCCTGGAAGATGCGGGTCGTGTTGGCCATCGGTTGTTCTTGTGCCACTTCCATACTGGTTTCACGCCAGCTCGTCAATGTGCCGGGATTCATCGCTGAATCCTGCCCGACGGGGCAGATCCGGCCCCAGGGTGATGCGAGGACGCCACGCCAGGAACATCGGCTGCGATGCCGCACACCGGTCCATGGCTTCTGCGCGCCTGGTCGATGGCCCGGTTCCGGTCGGGATCATCGCCTTCGCCGGTCCGTGAACCGGTCGCGTCATCGCCGATCGGGATCACCCGAGCAGACGTTGCGCCAGGTCTGCCTGTCCGGCGGTGAGTTCACCACGATCGCGCAGCCGTTCGATCCGCCCCCGGGCCTGATCGACCGTGATCAGCCCATCCGCCACCAGGTCGCGTACCGCGGCGATCACGCCCTCGGCTTTCCCTTCGACCCTGCCCTCGGCTTTGCCTTCAGCCATTCCCTCGGCCTTTCCCTCGGCTTTTCCCTCGGCTTTTCCCTCGGCCTTCCCCTCGGCTTTGCCGACGGCCAAGCCTTCAGCCTTGCCCTCAGCGAGGCCCTTGGCCCGGCTCTTGGCTTCGACGTCGTCCAGCCATTGCTCGATGCGGACCGACAGCATGGGATCCTCGGAGAAGGGGTTGAGGGCGGCGGGCAGGCGGTGCCTGTGCGAGAGCGTACGTCCCCACCAGCGCAGGAAACTGGCAATCAACCGCTCCTTGCCCGCGCCGCGCAGCCAGGCCACCAGCAGGGCGGCGATACGCTGGTGCTCGGCCGGATCACCGGTCCGCTCCAGGCGGAAGATGGCAGCCGCCAGGTTGCGCTCATCGGCGCCACCCAGGGACATGCGCACCTCGTCGAGCAGCAGGAATGCCAGATGCGGCTGATAGGGTGCCAGGATCGCGGGCGTGGGGGACAGGGCCGCCTGCAGATCCCGCGGCGCCCGCCACGGATCCTCGCCGTTGTACAGCACCATGGGCAGCACCGGCGGCAGCGCCTCGTCGGGGCTGATGGCTTTGGTGCGGCGTAAGTCTTGCCACAACAGGCCGATATAGGTCATCATCCGAACGGCCATGTCGGCATCGACCGTGCTCTGGAACTCGATGAGCAGATAGATGTACAGGCTGCGCCCGCCCCAGCGCACCCGCCAGATGACATCGTTCTCGCGCTCGCGCCAGTCCTCGCTGACATAGCTGCCGTTCCGCCGGTCGAGCGACGCCAGATCGAGCTGCGCCGCCAGATCGGCCTGAGCCAGCCGCAACAGGTCGGCGACCAGCTCGGGGTGGGTGAAGAGTTCTTTGTAGGGGTGGTCGTGGTCCATGGCTGCCTCGAAAAAGGGTCTGTGCTGACCCATAAAAGTCAATATGGACCCAATGCAGCCTGTGACAACGGTGCTGCCCAACCCGGCTGGATGGCCGCCCCGGATCGCCCAGGGATCGGCTGTCCGTGCCGGTGGCGTTGATGAAGGGCCATTATTGATACAGGTTCTTTTGGGCCCAATTCTTCTGCCCATGACCCAGGACATCACCTTCAAGCGGTTGATCGCGGATCGCCCGCTGGCGGCGCTGGATGCGCTGGCGCCGGATCTGCTGACCACCCTGGGCGTGCCGCAGTCAGCGCGGCTGCTTGCGACCGAAGCCC
>CAMCAC010000036.1 GCA_945872305.1 Candidatus Kuenenia stuttgartensis
GGACCGCCGAACATGGCTCGGCCCGACGCCGGATGATCCGGGATCGCCGACCCGGGCCTGGGGACGCCGGACCCATCACCGGCGGGCACCCGCGCCGGCGGCACGGGGGTTCCGGCCGATGGCGGAATCCCAGGCGGAAGGCTGGTGGACGATGCAGAAGATGGGGCGACACCCGGCCGAGCCATGCTCGGTGGTCCCGATTCCGGGGGGACCGACGATGGGGTGACACCCGGCCGAGCCATGCTCGGCGGTCCCGGTGCCGGGGGGACCAACGATGGGGTGACACCCGACCGAGCCATGCTCGGTGGTCCCGGTGCCGGGGGGACTGGCGATGGGGGCGCTGACGCGACCGGGCGCGCCAGCGGGTTGCCATCAGTGGCGGTCGGGGTTGGGCTTGGTGCCGGTCCACCCGGTGGCGTGGTGGCTGGAGCATCCTCCGCCAACGGTGCCGACCGCCCCTCCGCACCGACGACCGCGAGCACCGCCGCAACCGCCCGTTGCAGCCGGGGGCGATCCAACGGCGCCCCCTCCCGGGCGAAGGCGGTGAGCACCGCCTGGGCAGCGGGGCCCGGGGCGAGGCCAAGAGCCTGGAGCCGTGCGGCGGGGGCGCTGACCTCGACCGCATCCGGGGCGGTGTCGATGGCGACGAGTGGCACCTGGCCGGGGCCGGTGCCGACCAAGGTCAATCGCACCTGAGTGCCGGCAGGGAGCGGGCGGGGGCTCGCGGCGACCAGCGGCTGGCCATCGACGAGCAGGCGGACCAGACCCTGGCCGAGATCCGCCTCGACCCGGGCTGGGACGGGAACACCGGCAGAGGCGGCGGCGGTGAGTCGGGCGAGGATCAAGGCCCGGGCGGCCTCGGGATCCCGGCCGGCGCCCGCCGCCGGAAGCGGCAGGCCGGCGAAGATCCGGGCCGCGTCGGTCGGGATCACCGCGGTCTCAGAACAGGTCGTGCGGCCCCAGGCGCTGGCGCAGGAGCGCCATGACCCGGCCGTGGATCTGGCAGACGCGGCTCTCGGTCACACCCAGGATCGCCGCGATCTCCTTCATCAGGAGATTCTCGAAATAGTAGAGTTTCACCACCAGCCGCTCCTGCTCACTGAGCTTGCGGAAGGCCGCCGCCAGGAGATGGCGACGATCGTCGCGTTCAAGGAAGCGGGCGGGGTTGGCGAGTTCATCGTCGTGGCGGGCGAGGGTCGCGCCGAGCGGGGTCTCGTCGCCGATCGGTTCATCGAGGCTGATCTGGGTGGTGACCGCCGCGCCGGCCTCGATGGCCGCGAGTTCACCGACCGGGACCCCGAGCCGGGCTGCGAGTTCCTCATCGGTGGGCATGCGGCCGAATTCCGAGAGCAGGTCATTGACCGCCTGCTGCCAACCCCGGGCCCGCTCCCGAGCACCCCGCGACACCCAGTCCCGGGCTCGTAACTCGTCGATCACCGAGCCGCGGATACGCAGCACCGCATAGGTCGAGAAGGCGTTGTCCCGGGTGGGATCGAAGCGGGTGATGGCGTCGATCAGGCCGATCACGCCGGCGTGGAAGAGATCCTCCTTGTCGACATGCGGCGGCAGGTGGGCGCAGATGCGCTCGACCACGCTGTGGACCAGGGGCAGATGGCGGGTGATCTCCTGCTCCCGCTCCGCCGCGGTGCGGGTCCCCTCGGCCGCCTTGTAGGCGTCGCTGATGCGCGAAGTCCGGGGAGTCTCGGAGGGGTGCATGGGTCAGGCGCCGCTCAGCGGGCGGGCCGCGGCCGGGCCGGGGGCGGTGTGGGTTTGGCCTTGGCGCGGGCGGCCTGGTCCGCGGCCTGCTGGGCCGCCTGTTCCGCCGCAAGTTGGCGCTCCGCCAGGTCGGCGCTGATGCGATCCTGCATGACCCGGGAGATCTGACGCAGGCCCCATCCGGCGACCCACATCGCCACCAGGGCGCCGGCCGCCGCCCGCCACGCCGCAGCGAGCGGATCCGTGCCCAGCCACAGCGCGATGGCGAGCATCGCGAGCCCGGTCCAGCGCAGCACCTGCGCCTGGACGGCGAGGATGTGGGTGTCCATGGACGGTGTCCCCGTGATCCATCACCGGCAGCCTACCCCGCGGACGCGGGGCGCGCAAATCCGGCCGCTGATCCCTACGCAATCCGGATGCCGTTCCGGACGGCCCTGCAACCGCCTGCATGGTCGATGGTTGTCAGATCACACCAAGCCCCGGAAGGCGGTCCGCGATGGCCGCCGCCAGGGTCTCGGGGCCATGCTCGTCCAGACGGAGGTCGCAAGGCCCCGCGCCGGCAGGATCCGCGTCCACGGCGAGCACCGGCACCGCACCGACCAGGGCGCGGACCGCTGGGACATCGGCAAGCCCGATCGCCCGGGTGCTGCCGACCACGATGGCGCCGGTGCGCAGCAGGATGTGGGCGACCTCGCCGAACCGCCGGACCAGTTCGCGATGCCCGGCATCCGCCGCAAGATCCTGGTCCAGGCCGAGCAGCAGGTTGGTGCCATCGAGCATGGCCGCGTGCAGCCCGGCGGCGAAGAGCCGGCGCTCCAAGGTCCGGGCGCAGGCAAGCCGGGTCGGCCCGTCGTCGCCGACCACCATGACCAGCGCCGGCCGGTGGCCGAGCCGGGCCGACCGCTCCCCCTCGCCCACGGCGCCGGCGATCCAATGGACATCGCGCAGACGGGCCTCGCTGCGCAGATCCTCGCCATCGTCCGGGGCGACGCCGGTCACCGCACCCCAGGCCTGGGCGGTGCCGGCCGCCAGATGCAGCCGGGCGGTGGCCGGGCACTGGCTGGCAAGATCGAATGCCACCGGCCGGGGCAGGGCCAGGATCCCCTCCACGATGCCGTCCGCACCCGGGACGACGGCGGGTACCTGGACCGGGATCGTCGTCATGCCGAGGCGGAGCACGGCGGCCCCACCGGCCGGCGGCGCACCGTCCCACCGCCAGGCGGCCCGCAGCCGGCTTCCGACCAGAGGACCCGCCGCCGGGGCCGAGAGCACATCGCCGGCCGCCAGGCCGGGATCCGGCTCCAGCGTCATCCAGAAGAGGGCGCCGGGATGGACAGCGTCGGGGAGGACCGGTCCCGCCTGGCGCACCACCGCCGTGCGCAGACCCGGACTGACCAGCACCCTCGCACCCGCGACCAGGGCACCGCTGATCAGGCGAACCAGGCTGCGCGACACCTCGCCAGGGACCGCGGACGCCGAACCCAGGACCACCGCCCGCAGGACCGGCCGGAGCGGGGCTGCATCGGGGAGCGCATCGAGCACGGGGCCGATGCCGGAAGGTTCACGGATGTCAGCCACCGTGACCGTAGCCGACGAGCCCGCCGCCAGGGATGCCAGATCCGGATCCGCCGCCACCAGCCTGCGGACCCCGGTCAGGGCGGCGATGCGCAGCCAGCCCCGGGCGGCGGCATCCACGGGCCCAAGCCACAGCGCCACATCGTCGACATCCGGTTCCGGCTCCGGCGCCGGACCCACGACCACCCGGTACCGCCGCGTCTGTCCCACCAACCCGTACCGGCGCGTCGCCGGCACACCGCCGACCAGGATCCGCCAGCAGGGCCGCGCCGCGTTCATGGCGCCGTTGTCCCCGCGGCCGGGGGCGGGCAACCCGCGTCGGGGGCGGCGCCGAGCAGGTCCGCGAGATCCGCGGGGTCGAGGGCGGCGACCTCGCCCTGGTCCGCGAGCAGGCGGTCAGCGAGGCCCCGTTTGCGCTGCTGGAGATCGAGGATGCGGTCCTCGACGGTGCCGGCGGCGACCAGGCGGATGATGGTCACCGGCTTGTCCTGGCCGATGCGGTGGGCGCGGTCCGCGGCCTGGGCCTCGGCGGCGGGATTCCACCACGGATCGTAGAGCACCACGGTGTCCGCGGCGGTGAGGGTCAGGCCGACGCCGCCGGCCTTGAGCGACAGCAGGAAGACCGGCGCGGCGCCGGCCTGGAAGCGCTCCACCACCCCGGCCCGGTCCACGGTGCCACCGTCCAGGCGCAGCCACCGGGTACCCGCCGCGTCGAGGTCGGCGGCGATCAGGTCGAGCATGCTGGTGAAGCTGCTGAACAGCAGGACCCGGCGGCCCTCGGCCACCAGTTCCGCGAGGAGGCCGCGCAGCTCCTCGCGCTTGGCGGAGCCCGCGGCGGGGGCGCCGTCCCGGCGCGGGACCAGGGACGGATCGCAGCAGCACTGGCGAAGACGGAGCAGCGCCTCGAGCACATCCATACGGCTCCCGGCGAGGCCCTTGCGGCGGATGGCGTCCTGCACGCTGCCGTGCTGGCTGATGCGGATCGCCTCGTACAGGGCCCGCTGGCCCGCATCGAGCTCGACACGGCGGACCAGTTCCGTGCGCGGCGGCAGCTCCGGCGCCACCTGGTCCTTGGTCCGGCGGAGCAGGAACGGCCGCAGCCGCCGGCGCAATTGCTCCAGGCTGCGGGCGTCGCCCTGGTCGATGGGCCGCTGGTAGGCCCGGGCGAAGGCCCGCTCGCCGCCGAGCAGGCCGGGCACCGCCAGGGACGCCACCGCCCACAACTCCCCGAGATGGTTCTCCATCGGCGTGCCGGTCAGGCAGAAGCGCGCGCCGGCATCGATGCGGGCACAGGCCCGGGCGCTGCGCGCCTCGCGGTTGCGCACGGTCTGGGCCTCGTCGAACACCGCGATGGCGAAACGTCGGCCGGCAAACCGCGCCTCGTCGCGCAGGAGCACGCCGTAGGTGGTGACCACCAGCCCGGTGACGGGGGGATCGCCGCGCCCGTCGCCGTGGTGGACCGCCACCGGCAGGTCCGGCGCGAAGCGGCGGGCGCCGTCCGCCCAGGCGGCGAGCAGGCTGGTGGGCGCCACCACCAGGGCCGGCCCGTCCAGGCGGCCGGCGGCGTGGAGATCCGCGAGCAGGGCGAGGACCTGCACCGTCTTGCCCAGGCCCATGTCGTCGGCGAGGACGCCGCCCAGACCGAGGTCCGCGAGCTGGCGCATCCAGCCTACCCCCGCCGCCTGGTACGGGCGCAGGGTGCCGTGGAATCCCGCCGGAGCGTGGATCGGCGCCGGCGCCGTGGCGGCGGCGATGCGGGCGCCGACCTCCTGCAGCCGGCCGCAGCCGCGCACCAGCCCGGGATCGAGGTCGAGCAGCGCCGCCGCCTGGGCTCGGCCCGCCCGCACCCGGCCCTGTTCGACGCCGTGCAGGGACAGCACCAGGCGGACGAGATCCGCCAGGGCCCGGGCATCCACCGCCGCGAGACGGCCCTCGCCGATCTCGACCAGCACCTCGCCGGCGGGAGTCCGGGGCAGGCGGGCGAAGGCCTCGTCGCCTCCGGCCACCAGCTTGGCCAGGGCCGGGGCGAGATCGATGCGGTCGCCATCCGCGCGCAGGGCGAAACCGAGGCTGAAGCCGTCGCCGTCCTCTGCCGCGTCGCCCTCGATGGCCGCCGGCACCACCACCGCCCGGGCCGCCGGCGGCGCGCCGTGCAGGGTCCAGCCGCGCAGGCCGAGATCCCGCAGGGCCGCGCTGCGTGCCGCGGGGGTGGTGCCCTCGGGCCAGCCCCAGGGGGCGGTGGCGGGGACGCCGGGTGGCAGGGCCAACTCCAGGCCCGCGGTGCGGACCAGACCGGCGGCGGCGAGTTCCGCCAGGGCCGCCGCCTCGGCGGTGGCCGAACGCCGGGAACCATCCGGCAGGCGCAGGCCCCCGGCGCCCATGGCGACCCGCCCCGCGGGATAGCGCATGACCGGCAGTACCACCGGGATCGGCGGCGCCGCGAAGCGGCCCGGGGCCTCCCAGGTCCACAGCTCCGGCTGGCCCACGGCGGCGGGGGCGTCGCCGGAGGGCGGCGCCGGCAGGCCGGGGATCAGCGCCGCCAGCCGCGGCCACAGGGCCAGGGCCTGGTCCGGGTCGAGGACCGGCATGGTGCGCAGCCAGCGGAGCTGGGGCGTGGACAGGTCCGTCTCCGCGACCCAGGCGGCCCGGCGCGGCGGATCGACCACCAGCGGCGGCGTCGCCCAGGCGATCAGGGCCCCGGCGGGCCCGGCCACCGGCTCCAGCCGCCAGCCGCCGGCGACTTCGGCCCACCGCCAGGTGAGGGGCTGCGAGGGATGGCGGACCAGGGGATCGAGCCGCACCCGGGCCGCCGCACCCCGGGCCCGGGGGGATTCCACCGGCGCCACCGCCAGGGCGCCGCCGTCCAATGCCAACGCCAACGCCTCGGCCCCGGCGGCGCCCTCCGGCAGCAGGCCGTCCCGGTGGATGGTGCCCCGGTGGTCGAGGCGGCCCAGGGCCGCGGCGAGATCCAGCCCCCGCCGGTCCAGGTAGCGCACCGTCTCCGCCCGGCCCACCGCCCGCAGGCGCAAACGGTCCAGGTCGTGCAGGGCGCGAACCTCGATCAGACCCTCGCGGCCGACCCGGGCCACCACCGGCGCGAGCCCAAGGCCGTCACCGGCTCGGCGCACCACCAGGCGGACCATGAGCCGTTCCCCATCCCCCGCCGGCGGCGCATCCGGATCCGCCGCCAGCCAGGGCGCCGCGGCCCCGGCGGCACCGCCATCGCCGCCGACCAAGGCCAGATCCCGCGGCGGCGGCCCCGGGCGGTGCGGATCCGCCTCGCCGGGCAGGGCCCGGCCATCGATGCTCGCGAACAGGAACGCCGCGTGGACGCATCCGGCCCCGCCGCAGGCGGAGCAGTGCCACGCGAGATCGGCATAGCGCATGCCGTCCGGGTGCCGGGCATAGGCGGACCAGCCCGCCCGCACCCGGATCGGGGGATCCCCCGGCAGGGTGATGGCGGCGGTGTGGCCGTCCTCACCGATCTGCAGGGGGAGATGCGGCAGGGGATCCGGGAGCTGGGCCCGGGCCAGGGGCATGCGCCCCGCCCACGGCACCGGCCCCCGCTCGCCGCTGCTCACCGCCGGCGGCGCAGCCCCAGCCGCAGGGCCATGGCCAGGGCGCCGAGGAGCGCCGCAAGGCCGCTGCCGAGACCGCAACCACCACCGCCGCCGGAACTGGAACCGGTGGGCGGCTTGCCGGGGGTGGGCGGAACATCGTCGTCGGCAATGACCACCCTCGCCGACGAGGCGCTGGCCAAGCCGTAGGATCCATCACCCGCCGCGGTCAGGGTGACCACCACCGATTCGGATGATTCAACCGCCGTATCGTCGATGGGGGTGAGCGGAACGATCACGGCAGACTGGTTGGCCGGAATGACCGCGGTTCCAGGCAGCGGCTGGAAATCGCTGCCGCTGGTGGCGGTGCCCGACACCGTGTAGGCGATGATCAAGGGGGTGCTGCGAGCCGCACCCGTGTTCCGGATGGTGAACTGACCTGCCACTGCCGGTTCCGCCGCATTGGCCACGGAAGCAACGACCTCGACCGTCGGTTCATCATCCTGGATGACGCCTGCCACCGCCGCGGATGCGGATGCGACCGTATAGGTTCCGGCGGGCTGCAGGGTGACGATGAAGGTTTCGTCACCCTCCACGATGGCGTCATTCAAGGCCGCCACCGGCAGGGACACAGATGACTGACCGGCGATCACCGTGACCGAGCCCTGGGCTCCGGCATACGGCATCACATAATCGGTCCCCGCGACGGCGCTGCCGCCGCTGATGGTGTAGCTCACCGGGAGGTTCCTGGGCAATGTCCGATCCAGGCTCACCGTGAGGAGGGTGGGCGAACCACCCTCGATGCCGGCCGATGCCATGGCAACGGACACCACCGGTTCGTCATCTGCAATTTCAAGGGAAGCCACGGTCCCGGCCGGATCGAGGGCATACTCAGCACGGGACTGCAGGGTGATGACGACCGTCTCCGGACCTTCGGCATCGACATCATCAATGACCGACAGGTCCACGGTGCTCTGCGACTGTCCAGCCGGAATGGATGCCGTTCCAGAAAGCCCGGCGTAATCCCTGCCCGCAACGGCCGAGCCACCCAAGGAGTACGGAACACTGAAGGAACGGTTGAGGGCCGGGCCGGCATAGCCGATGCGGACCTGGGTCGTTCCGGCGGGTTCGGCGGTGGATGCCACCGGCGAAATCGCCATGGTCGGTTCGTCGTCCTCGATCTGGATGGTCGCCGTGGAACCCGTGGCGCTGACGCCATAGCCGGCGGAAGAAACCACGGTGAGGGTGACCGACTCGCTGCCTTCGACCACCTGGTCATCTTCAACGGTTAGGACCACATCGGCCGATGACTGGCCGCTCGGAATGGTCACTTGCCCGGTCATGTTCCTGAAGTCCGCCCCAGGGGTGGCAGAGCCGGTGACGTCATACAGTACCGAGACCGCAGCGCTGCCGACCCCACGGGCCCCGGCGATGACGACCCGGAAACGGCCAGGATTCGCCGCTGAGTCGTTTTCCGCCTCCCGTGCATCACCATCCTGGACCTGAACGCTGATGACGCCGGCGCTATCGAGGATGTTCACGGTCGCGGCCGGGGCCGCCTGGCCGAAAGCCGAGCCCCTCAACTGGTAGTCGGGAGTATCGATGAGGGAGATGGTCACCGATTCGACATCGGAATCGCCATCCAGACGGGGGATGACCGGAATCGGGATCCGTACGGTGCCGGCGGGCACCGTGATGGAGCCGGGCAGCGCATCATAGTCCTCACCCGCAACAGCCGTGCCGCCGACCTGGTACGGAATCACGATATCCTTGGCCAGGGGCGCCGACAGGGTGATGATGGCGGATCCCTGGCTCGACGGTTCCCCGGCATTGCTGCCGAGTTCCATGTCGACGATCAGGTCATCATCCCCGATCTGGACATCCATCACCTGGGGGTCGGCCAGGCGATAATCGTTGCTGCCGAGCAGACGAAGGCTGACCGACTCCGCTCCTTCCGGCTGGTTGTCGTAGATCGGGGTGATCGTGAAGTCGATGGCGGTGTCGCTGGGCCGTGTGGTGACGCCTTGGATGTCACCGTCGGAGCTGATCTGGACTGAAATATTGTTGCGGATCAGCGCCCCATCGCTCACACCGACCACCAGCCCGGGGCTGATGCTGATGCTTGATCCGCCGATCCCGGTCACGCGGTAGAGATTCGTATTGTCATCGCCGAACTGGATCACATCGCCCGTAGAGAGGATTCCAGGGCCCGCGTTGTAGGGGATGTCCGTGTCACCATCTTCCAGCGATGCATTCTGGGCGACCTTCCAACCCTGGGTGAAATCCTGGTTGGTGGTGCGAAGCTCCTGCATCGTCTTGCCGACCGGCTGACCCGGATGACGGAACATGATGGTCATCACATGGTCGCTGCCGAGCACCGCGCCCCCCTGCTGGGGCTGGATCTGGATCAGGCGGCTGAATTCGCTGATCGGTCTGGCGCTCAGGGGATTCCCCGTGAAGGAGACCGACACGGTGGATTCATCCGACGCAAGCCCGGAAAGCGACTCCTCGGCACTCGGGTCGATCATCGTCCAGGTGGTGGTGATATCGTCGTCGGCGATGGTGCCGAACGTGCTGTTCTGAGAACCAACGATGTACCCGGAACCCGCCACCACATCCAGACGCACGGTCTCGCTGAGTTCGATGTCATTGTCCGAAACCGGCGAGGCGACGAGATGGGTCTCGCGCTGACCATCCAGGATGCGGACGGTGGTCAGGAATCCCGCCGTGACGGCGGTGGCCGTCACCGAACCCGCTCCGATGGCCACAAGGGGGGGCGTCGTGTACCCGGAGCCCTGATTGGTCACGGTGATGTCCACCACCTCCAGGGTCGCCGCTACCGATGCCGGCGCGAATTCCGTGGCCGATGCCGCAGTGATCCCGATCGTCGGCACCGAGGTGAAGCCGCGACCGGAGGCCAAGCGTGCGACACTGTCGATGCCATAGAGGGCGATGCCCTCCATGCTGTCTTCGACGGTCCCGTCCGAAAAGGTGAACGTCACGGTTTCGCCGATGGCGTACCCGGACCCCAGATCCGTGATGTTCAGTTGGGCATCGCTACCGGAAACGATGATCGTTGCCCGGGCGGCCCGACCGCCCTGCGAGGGATCGTTGGCGGGGAGATCGGTGTACACGCCATTCGGAACCGAGGTGGACTTGGTGGCAGCCCGGATGTCGGCCAGCGACATGACTGGGATGATTCCAGCGCCGGTTCCGCCGCCGCCGACCACGGAGAGGCTCGGATAGGCGCTGTAGGCGCCGGCAGCGATGACATTGACATCGGGACCGACACCGAGGACCGAGACTGCCGTGGCACCAGCTCCGACCGTGTCACCGGGCGCACGGCTGATGGTGACTGCGGGCGGGGTCGTGTAGTCACCGCCCGAAAGGACCCGGATCGTCTCGACGGAAAAACCCGCCCGTTGGCCAGTGAGGGCGAAATCCTGCACCAGGATCGCCGAACCAGCCAGGCGTACAGTCACATCCTGGGCTCCCGTGCCGCCGGTGCGCTGCACGCGGAAACGGAGGGGGCTGCTCGCCGCAGAGGACTCCGGGGTCACCGGATTCTGGGCGGTGATGGTGACCACATCCAGGGCGGGAAGGCAGCCGGCGCAGGCAAGGAGTGTGGGGACGACAAGGGTCGGGCGCATGGGGGCCTCAGAAACGGTAGCCGAGGGTGAGTCCGAAATCGAAACCGCTGGCATCGAGGTCGATCATCGAGGTGCCGCCGGGGACATCGATGTCCAGCCAGGCATTGGACCAGGTCCAACCAGCGGAGAAGAGCAGTTGGACATTCCGTTCCATGATGCCGGCCGCGGCCCGGATGCCGGCTTCGGCGAGGGGGCCACCACCGGAGTCCACCGAGGACCCATCGATGATGCCATCAGCGTTCGTATCAAAGAACGATTCAGTCTCACCGAGAGCCCAGCCGCCGCCAAGCACCGCCAGGACCTCGGCATGCCAGGCAGCGTGCTGACCGACCCGATCGCCCCAGGCCCAACCCGCCTGCCACCGCCATGAAATGGCCGTATAGTCGAGGCTGGTCCCCGATGGGGCGTAGTGGATGCCATCCTCATCGGTGTAACTTGAGGGAGTGATGCCCCAGGTGGTCAGTCCGAGGGAAGCGCCCCAGACAAAGCCGTTTCCATCGACAAGTTCGCCACCGACCGTCTCGATGGCCACGCGGACCCCGGGGTCATCATCGCCCTTCCCCCAGTCCACATCGACCGACCTGCCCACATCCCGATCGAGGATTTCATCAACCTCCGGCGTCTCCACAGCCGTGATGGCGAGCCGCCAGTCGCGGAACGACCAGGGTTCGTCGAGGGCGGCGGCCGGGGCGGCGATGCCGCAGGCGAGGACGACGAGGGCGCGGAGATGCATGCGCGAGAGGCTCCCGGGGGACCCGGCCGGACGGGGAAACCGGCGACGCGGGGTGCCGGACCGTACCCCGGTGCAGGCGGGGCGTCAACCGCGCCGGTCCGGGGCGCACACCGGGTGTGGCGCCGGGCGGGCCCGGGGGAGGATGCAGCCATGGGCCCCCTCCGCGTGCTCGCCGGGTTGCTCGTCGCCCTGGCCGGGGCGGCGGCGGCCGACTTTTCCGGGACCATCGAGGCGGTGGAGACCCTGGAGACGGCCCAGGCCCCGGCAGCGGACCGGGCTGAACTGGATGACTACCTGCGGACACTCCAGGACCGGCTGGCCCGGACCCGGGCGGCCCGGTTGGTGGCGAGCGGGCCGGCGGCCCGGATCCTGGCCCAGGACGAGACCACCTATCAGAATGAACTCGACCAGTGCCTGTTCGCCCGGGGCGGGGCGGTGGTGGTCGGCCGGACACGGCTGTGGGTCGCGGATGGTCGGGTCCGGCTGGAAGGGGATTTCGGGACCATCCTGGCCGACCGTACCGCCGGCCGGGCGTGGATCGCCGCCGGCGAGGCGGTGGTCGAGACCACCCTCCTGCCTCCGCCGCCGCCCCTGACCGGAGAGGTCCAGTCCGATGGCACCCTGCGAGTGGCGCTGATGGTGGATGGCCAGTCGGCGGT
Source organism: Candidatus Kuenenia stuttgartensis (assembly GCA_945872305.1). Taxonomy (GTDB): domain Bacteria; phylum Planctomycetota; class UBA11346; order UBA11346; family UBA11346; genus CAMCAC01. The sequence goes on from CAMCAC010000036.1 coordinate 11,891, forward strand.
GGCGGTGGTCCGGCCCGAGGTGGCCAATCCCTTTGCCCTGGTGGTGCTGCCCCAGGGGCAGGTGGTGGGCAGTGGTCTCGGCGCGGCGTTGGCCACCCTGCCCGGCCTGCCGGTGCGGGTGGAGATGGCGGGGCGCACGACCCGGCGGCTGATCTTCACCGCAACGGAAGGGGCCGTGGATCCGGCGATGCTCGCCACCCCGTAGAGCAGGCTTTACGGGGCGAGGGTGAATCCCACCGCGCCGGTGACGCCGCGGATGCGCAGGACCGGCCCGAGATCCAGGGCCGCCGCCAGGGGCAGGACGGCGCCATCGACCCGGACCAGGCGCCGCCCGGCGAATTCCGCCGCGAAGGTGCACGCCCCCTCGCCGGCCACGAGGCCCGGCGCCGCCCCCGGCAGACGGCCGAGCAGCCAGCCGAGGTCCGCGTGATCGATGGCCCCGGTGATGATACCCTCGCCGGTGCGCAGGGCGAGCCGGCCGCCCAGTTCCGCGGACCAGCCACCCGTCAGCACCTGGCCGCCGGGACCCGTGGCCCGGGCGAGCAGGCGGTCCACGGTCAGGACGCGGTCGGAGCCGATGCGTGCCGCCAAGGTCGCCAACGGGCTGCGTTGGGCGAGATCGATCCACACCCCGGGCAGCCGGAGGCGCCCGCCGGACAGGCGGCCCTCGGCCTGGATCGCCATGCCACCGGTGGTGGCGACCGCGACCCGGCCGGCGGCGTCGATGTCCACACCCCGCAAGAGATCCGGCATCTCCGCCTGCCGCAGACGCAGGCGGTCGACGACCACCCGCCAGCCGTCGTCGCCCTGATCGACGGCCCCCTCGACGGAGACCGCCCCGCGCAGGTCGGGCAACTCCACGGGACCCTGCAGCCGGGCCACCAGGGGCTCGATGGCGGGCAGATCCAGACGCAACCGCCCGCCGCGGGCCTCGGGGGTCCAGGAGCCACCGCCGCCCAGGGCCTCGGCCGCCACCGACCAGCCCGCGGGGCCGGGACGCAGCCGCAGTCGGCCATCCAGGGGGCCGGCGCTCCACGCCCCGGCGCCGAACCGGGCTTGGCGGAGATCGATCACCACGCCCTGGACCCCCTGGCGATCGATGCCCAGGCTCAGGGCCGTGCCGCCCGCTCCGTCCGATGCCAGACCACCGTTGATCACCAGCCAGGGCGGGACGAAGGGCACCGCCAGATCCAGCGGCAGCTCGCCGCCGCTGATCCGCAGCGGGGCGCCGGTGGCGGTCTCCAGGCGCAGCCAGGCCTGGCCGCGGCCCTGGAAGCCGATCACCGTGCGCTCATCGGCAAGATCCGCGTCGAGATCGACCCGCGGGAGCAGGGCCAGCAGTTCGGCCACCGGCACCACCGCCGGAATGCCCAGGCGCGGGCCGGGATTCCACGCCGAGGATTGGATGCGCAGACGATGGCGGGGCAGATCCGCATCGAGCCGGCCTTCGAGGCGGAGGATCGCCGGGTCGTCGATGCGCAAGGCCGTGATCGTGAGCCGGCCGCGGTCCAGATGCAGATCGCCGCTGCCGCTGGCGTTGCCGTTCCATGCCAACCGGGCCCGGGCGGTGAAGCGGCCGTGACCCGGCTCGCTGACCACCACGGTGCCGCGGCCGTCCACCGGACCGAGTTCCGCGAGCCAGCGGCGGGTGACGGGCCCGGGTGGCGGGACCAGGCCGATGGCGGCGGCGGCCTCGACCAAGGGACCGGCGGGAATCACGCCCTCTTCGACCGTGTAGGCGAATGCCCGGGCGGCGGCCCGATCCTCGGTGCGGAAGGACAGGCGGAATGGGCGCCGCTGGCCGTCATGGGCATCGACCTGGGCGGTTCCGGTGCCCACGAAACGCGGTCCGGTGGCGGTCAGGGCCACATCAATGGTGTGGACCGCGAGGGCATCGCCCAGACGGCCGGTGCCCCGGGCGGTGACGCCCATCGGCCGACGGGGCGTCGGAACGGCGCCGGGCGGAGCCGGCGGCGGCTGGATGCGCGCCTCGGCCTCGATGATCCGTTGCAGCGCCTGGAGCCGCTCCCGGTCGAGGACGACAGCAACGCCATCGATGTCGATGTGCACCGGCCGTCCCGTGCCCCAGTCCATGCGCACTGCGACCCGGGGCACCGTGGCGATGAGCGACGGCCGGGGGCCGAGCAGGGGCACCGGCCCTGAGACCGCCACCTCGTGCAGTTCGATGAGATCCGGGGCCGGATAGGCGATGCCTCCGATGGTCAGTTCCATCGGCAGGCGCTTGCGCGCCGCATCCTCGATGCGGGCGATGAACGAGCGGGAGTGGAGGAACCACGCCGCCGCCCCCACCGCCGCCGCCGCCAGGCCCGCCGCGATCCCGAACCCGATCAGCCAGCGGCGCCAGCGCATGGGCGCATCCTGGGGCGGCGGGTGCGGGCGGAAGCGCCCGGCCCTTCCCGGCGGCGGCGGCGGGCGATCATCCTGGCCATGGCCCGCGCCCCCATGCCCTTCGCCAAGCTGCACGGCTGCGGCAACGACTACGTGTATCTCGACGGCTTCCGCGACGCCCTGCCGGCCGAGGACGCCTGGCCCGCCCTGGCGGTGGCGATGAGCGACCGCCACACCGGGATCGGTTCCGACGGTCTGATCATCGTCCGCCCCGCCACCGACGCAGACGCGGAGATGGTCATGCTGAACAGCGACGGCTCCCGCTCAGAGATGTGCGGCAACGGCCTGCGCTGCGCGACCCGGCTCGCCTGGGACCGGGGCCACGCGCCGGTGCGGGCCACCCGCATGCGCACCGGGGCGGGGATCCTGACCGTGGAGCCGGTGCTGGCGGCGGGGACCGTCGCCGGCGCCCGGGTTGCCATGGGCCGGCCCCGGCTGCGGCCGGAGTCGGTTCCGGTGGACCATCCGGGCCCGGGGCCGCGGCTGGACCTGACCCTGGAGGCCGCCGGCCACCGGCTGGCCTTCCAGGCGGTGGGCATGGGCAATCCCCACGCGGTCTGCGTGGTCGACGACCCGGAGCGCTTTCCCGTGACCACGGTCGGCCCGGCCATCGAGCGGCATCCGGCATTCCCCCGGCGCACCAATGTCGAGTTCACCGCCCGGTTCCCGGACGAGGACGGCTGGCCGGTGCTGCGCCAGCGGACCTGGGAACGGGGTGCGGGCGAGACCCTGGCCTGCGGCACCGGGGCCTGCGCCACGGTGGTGGCGTGGATCCTGGGCGCCCGGCTGCCAGAGCGCCGGGCGGTGGTCCGCTTGAGCGGCGGCGACCTGCGGGTGTCCTGGCCCGCGGACGACGCCGAGGTGGTCATGGAAGGCCCCGCCACCTGGGTCTTCACCGGCACCTGGCCCGGGGCCTGAGCCGTGGAACCCGGCCCCGGGACGGACGACGACCTGCCGCCCGGCGTGGCGGATGCGCCGCCGCCGGTGCGGCTCGCCCTCGGGCCCGCCTTCACCCCGGATCCCGCCGGCGACCGCTTCCGCATCGACGGTCCCCTGGGCGAGGGCGGCATGGGCGTGGTCGAACTCGTCCACGATCGCCGCCTCGGGCGCTCGGTGGCGTGCAAGCGCCTGCGCCCGCGCCGCCCCGGCGAGGACCCCGCGGACCACGCCCGGCTCGAACGGCAGTTCCGCTGGGAGGCCGCGGTCACCGCCTTCCTCCAGCACCCCGGCGTGGCGCCGGTGTACGAGATCGGCCACGGCCCGCGCGGCGAGCCGGCGTTCACCCGCCAGCGCCGGGACGGCAGCGATCTCGCCGCCCTCCTCGCCGGGCATCCCACGGGGCTGGCGGGCGCCGACCTTGCCCGGGCGGTGGAGATCCTCCGCGCCACCGCCGGTACCCTGGCGGCGGCGCACCGGGCGGGGATCGTGCACCGGGACCTCAAGCCCGAGCATGTGCTGGTCGGCGACCTGGGCGAAGTGACCGTCCTCGACTGGGGCCTCGCGGGCCTCGCCCATCGCGACGGCCACCCCCTGGCGGCCCTGGCCCCGCCGCCGGCGGTGGCGGGGTCCCCGTGGTGGATGGCCCCGGAGCAGGCGGCGGGCGCCGCCCCGGATCCGCGCCAGGATGTGTTCGCCCTGGGCGCCCTGCTTCACGCCTGCGGCTGCGGCCGGCCGCCCCGGGCAAGCGCCGGCGGGCCGGTGGCGGCGGACGGCCTGGACCGGCTGCCCCGGGGTCTGGCGGCCCTGGCGGCGGCCTGCCTGGACCCGGAGCCCGCCCGGCGGCCGGCGGATGCCCGGGCGGTGGCGGCGGAGCTCGCCCGCTGGATCGACCAGGGGCTCACCGCCGCCCAGCGACCCACCGCCTGGGACCGCATGCGGGCCATGGTCCGCCGGCCGACCCCGGTGCAGAGCGCCGCTGTGGCGGCCATCGCCGTGGGGGTGATCGCCGGTGGCGCCGTCGTGGTCGAGAACCTGCGCGGGCACCTGATCCGCCAGGCCTCGATCGCAGCCCTGGAACGCCGCACCGACCTCGGCGATCCGGCCCAGGTCCGCGCCGCCCTGACCACCCTGGAGGGCTTCGGCTCCGAGGCGGACCGCTTCCGGGAACGCCTCGCCACCGCCCGGGACATCCTCGACCGCCAAACGGCCACCGCGACCTTGGCCCGGCGGCTGGCGGACCTCGCCCGGGCCTACCGGGTGCGGGGGCCGTGGCCCGAGGAGGCCGGTGCCCTGCGGACCGCGCTGACGGATGCGGGAATCGTGCCCGGGGATCCCGCCGCCCCGGCCCGGCTCGCGGCCCACCCCCTCGCCCCGGCCCTGGTCGAAGCCCTGGTCCAGCTCCTGCGGGCGCAGGTGGTGGCCGGGGATCGCCGGGACCAGGAATCCGTGGCCGCCCTCATCGCCACCGCCGCGGACCCCGGCCTGCGCGCCCTCGGCTCGCTCCTGTCCCGGTCCGAGGTCGGCACCCACGATCTGGTGTTCTGCCACTGCCCCGATGCCGACGAGGCCCTGCGCCACCGCCACGCCACCGACCTGCTCATCGGCGCCTTTGGGCCCGACCCCCGCCTGGAAGCCGCGGCCCGGGAACGGATCGCCCAGGATCCCGCCGCGTTCTGGCCGCGGGTCATCCTCGCCCGGGCGGCAATGACCCGGAACCCGGCGGAAGCGGAACGCCACGCCCTGGTCGCCCTCGGAGCGGAGCCCGGATCCCTCTGGCCACGCCTCGTGCTCGGCTACGCGGCCCTCGCCCGGGGCGACGGCGACGGCGCCGCCCGCACCGCCGCCCAGGTCCTGGCTGCGAACCCCGAGCACCTCGAACTCGCCATGCTCCATGCGGCGGGACTGGCCATGGCCGGTGCCACCGCCGCGGCCCAGGCTGCGGTCGACGCCCACGGGTCCCACGCCGGTCACCTCCGCTGGCACATGGCCCACCGCGACGGGCATCCCATGGAACGCAGCGTCGACGCCCTGGTCGCCGCCGGCATCCGCATCGGCGACGCCCCGGCCCGGCTCACGCCCCTGGTCGAGCCGCGCTGACTCAGCCCAGCCAGCGGTCCGCCGCCGCCCGGGCCCGGCCCGGATCGTCGGCACCGTGCACGAGCACCCGGCCGTCGGCAAAGGCGGTGAAGCCGTGGCCGCCGTCCCGCCAGCGGACCACGCCCTCGGGCGCCGGCCGGCCCAGGCGGGCAGCCAGCGCCGACAGATCGATGGGCGCGTAGCGGATCTGGATCAGATCGCGGCCGCACAGCACCACCGCCGGCTCCGGCTCCGCCGCCAGGGCCGGGAAGTCCGCCCCGGCGCCACAGGCCCGGCAACCCGGATCCCGCACGCCCAGGCCGATGCGCTGGAACCGGCCGCTCCACAGGTCACAGGCCCACAGCTCCCGGCGCACCGCGGCGGTGTCCCCGACCAGCAGCTTGAGGGTCTCGGCCACCTGCCAGGCGGCGGCCAGCTGGACCGCCGGGCCGATGATCCCGGCGCTGTCGCAGGTCGGCGACTGGCCGGGATCCGGCAGGGCGTCCTGCAGGCAGCGCAGACACGGGCCGTCCACCGGGAACGGCGCCGACAGGGCATAGGCCCCGACGCAGGCGGCCCACACCCAGGGGATGCCCAGGCGGCGGCTGGCTTCATTCACCAGATGCCGGGTGGGAAAGTTGTCGGCGCCGTCGCAGACCACCGCGCAGCCGTCGAGCAGGGCGCAGGCATTCGCGGCGGTCAGTTCTCCGACCACCGGTTCCACCGCCACTTCATGGTTGATGGCGGCGATGCGCCGGGCCGCCGCCAGGGCCTTGGGCCGGCCCGCGGCGGCGTCCGCCTCGTCGTACAGGCCCTGGCGTTGCAGGTTGCTGGCCTCGACGATGTCGCGGTCGATCAGACGCAGCCGGCCCACCCCGGCCCGGGCGAGGAGATCCGCCGCCGCCGCCCCCAGGGCGCCGCAGCCGACGACCGCCACGGGGGCGGCCCGGATCCGGGCCTGGCCGGCGACCCCGATGGGGCGAACCGCTCCTGCCGGCTGTAGCGACCATCGTCCATGCC
>CAMCAC010000037.1 GCA_945872305.1 Candidatus Kuenenia stuttgartensis
GATGAAGGCCAGCGGCCACGGCCGCGAAGGGGCCCTCGACGCGGTGCTGGCCTACACCGAGCCGAAGGTGCTCTGGCGGCCGACCTGATCAGCGTCCGACCCGGGCCCAGAATTCCGGCGGGGTGAGGGCCCGGCCCCAGGACCCTTCCCAGGTGCTGGCGATCTGACGCAGGGATTTCTTGTCGCGCAGGCTGTCCAGGCCCTTGCCGACCCGGACCGGATCGATGACCAGGCGTTCCAGCGGCAGATCCCTGAGCGGCCCGGCATCCGCCACCGCCACCGCGCTCAGACGCAGTTCCCGCAGCGGGCTCATGGCCAGGGGGCGCAGGTCGGTCACCGGCGTGTCGTCGAGGAACAGGGTGGTCAGGGGCCGGCCGGCGAGGGGCCGCAGATCGGACACCGGCGTCGCGCTCAGATCCAGGTAGGTGAGCGGCATGTCGCGCAGGGGCGCCAGATCCGCGACCCGGGTGCGGGCCAGGTTGAGGGTGGCCAGGCGCAGCCCGCGGATCCCGTCCAGGCTGCTCACCTGGGTGTCGGCCAGGGTCAGGCTGGCGAGGGGCATGCGCCCCAGGGGCCGCAGGTCCGACACCGGGAGCCGGGACAGATCCAAGGCGGCGATGCCGGCGCCCGCCAGGGGTCCGAGGTCGGCGACCAGGGTGTTGTGGATGGCGAGGGTGCGCAGGGGCATGCCGGCCAGGGCCGCAAGATCCGCCACCCGGGTTCCGTCTAGGGCGATGGCGGTGAGCGGCATGCCGCGCACCGGGGCAAGGTCGGTGACCCGGGTTCCCGACAGGCGGAGAGAGGTCAGCCGCAGCCCGACGAGGGGCGTGAGGTCGGCCACCGGGGTCCCGGTCAGATCGAGATCCGCCAGGGGCATGCCCTGCAACGGCGTCAGGTCGGCCACCCGGCTGCCCGCCAGGCGGAGCGAGGTCAGCGGCGCACCGGCGAGCGTCGCCAGGGACACCACCGGCGTGCCGGCGGCGTCGAGCACCGCCAGGGCCCCGGTGGCCACCGGGGTCAGGTCCGCCACCTGGGTCTGGGCCATGCGCAGGGCGGTGAGCGGCGCACCGGCCAATGGCGTCAGATCGCGCACCCGGGTGTCGGAGATGTCGAGTTCCTCGATCGGGGCCCCAGCCAGGGGTGCCAGATCCATGACCTTGGTGCGGTTCAGGCGCAGGCGAGCCACTGGCATCCCGGCGAGCGGTTCCAGGCCGGCCACGTCTGAGCGACCGGCAAGATCGACCACCAGCCGGCCATCCCGCTCGCGGAACTCATAACCCTGGCGGGTCGAGCCGGGCCACGCCCGCTCCAGGGTCTGACGGTACAGGCGGGCCTTCTCGGAGCTCGCGGCGTACAGGCTCTCGGCGAACACCAGGCCCGCCTGCTGGGCGAGGAGGTCGGCGATGGCGTTGACCGTGGCGGTCGAGGGATCGTCGGCGGCCTTCACCGCCAGGTCGCTGAGCTGGCGCACCCCGAGGTCGTCGGGGTTCAGGCGCAGGGCCAATTCCAGCTCACCGGCAGCTCCCACGAAATCCAGCTCGCGCAGGAGCAGGTGGGCGCGCACCAGACGGGCGGTGCGCAGCTCGCCATCATACTCCACCGCCAGATCGGCGTCGCGGCGGGCGGCGGCGAACGAACGCCGCTCGGCGGCCCGGCGGGCGCTCTCGACCAGGGCCGGCGCCGCGCGGCGCTGCTCCTCGGCCCGGCGGTCGCGCTCGGACTGGATCGCCGCCAGGGCCTGGGCCAGCCGGCCGCGCTCCGCCTCGAGCTCCACCGCCTTGGCCTCGACCTGCCGCCGCTCGTGCAGGTTGGCGGCAAAGGCCACCCCGACCACGGCGATGACGACGACCAGGGCGATGGCGGTGGCGGCGCTGACCGCCTTGTTGCGGCGGACGAACTTGACCAGGGCCTCGTAGAACGAGTCCTCCTTGGCCGACACCGCCCGCCCCTCGAGCCAGGCCTCCAGGTCCAGACGCAGATCCTCGACCCGCTGGTAGCGGCGGTCCGGGTCCGTGGCCAGGGCCTTCATCGCCACCGCCGACAGCTCCAGGGGCGGCTCGCGGTCCGGCGCGCGCACCGCCGGCGGGATGATCCGCCCGGCGCGCACCTTGGCCAGGACCTCGTCGAGATCCCGGCCCTCGGCCGGCGGCACCCCGGCCAGGGTCTCGTAGAGGATGGCGCCCAGGGCGTAGACATCGCTGCGCTCGTCGATCGCCACCACATCCCCGAGGGCCTGTTCCGGCGCCATGTACGCCGGGGTGCCCTCGATGGTCCCCTGCTGGGTCAGGTGCGGACTGGCGGAGCGCAGGCCCTTGGGCCGCACCCCGGCGTCGCCGGCGCGCCGCCACTGGCGCCCGGCGCCGACCTTGGCCAGGCCGAAATCGCACAGCCAGACCTCGCCGAAATCGCCAAGGAAGATGTTCGACGGCTTGAGGTCCCGGTGGACCACGCCGCGGCTGTGGGCGTAGGCCACCCCGTTGCACACCGAGCGCAGCACGCCGACCAGCCGGGGCAGGCTCCACCGTTCGGACCCGCGCAGGGCGAGGACCTCGGCCAGGGTCCGCCCCTTGAGCAGCTGCATGGTGAAGTACGGCCGGCCGTCCGGGGCGAAGCCGAGATCATGCACAGGAACGATGTTGGGGTGTTCGAGCTGGCCGGTGACCTGGGCCTCCTCGACGAAACGCAGGCGCGAGCGCATCGAACGGGGATCGCCGCCCATGACCTTGATCGCCACCTCGCGGCCGAGGTCCCGATCCGCGGCACGCACCACCACCCCGATGCCGCCGCGGGCGATCTCGGTCCCGACCGCGTAGCGGCCCGGTCCCGGCTCCGCCGCCCGCCCCCCGGCCAGTGCCACCCCGCCGGCGATGCCGGCGGCGGTGAGCACCGGCTCCGGGCCCAGGGAATCGCCCAGGCCGGGCAGCCCCCGGGCGTCATGCCGCTCGGTCGCCACCGTGGCACCGAGGGTTATCGAGGCGAGGTCCTGCACAGGCCCGGGCATGTCCGGAGCATCGCCGCCGGCGGGCGGGCGCCACCCGCGACACCGGCCGGCGGGGGCCCACGCCGCATCCTTGCCAGTCCCAAGGGGCCCGATCCACTGTACCGATGCGCTCCCGACCCCCGGCCCTCACCTGCGTCGCCTCGGTCTCCGGCATCCGGGGGGTGGTCGGCGACAGCCTCGACCCGGACCAGGTGCTGTACCTGGCCGCGGCCTTCGGCTCGGCCATCGCCGGGCGCGGGGCGGTGGTTCTCGGCCGCGACAGCCGGCCGACCGGTGAGATGCTCATGCAGGCCGCCGCCGCCGGCCTGCGCGGGGTCGGCTGCGATGTCATCGACATCGGCGTGGTGCCGACCCCGACCGTGGCCCTCGAAGTCCTCCACCACCGGGCCGCCGGCGGCATCCAGATCAGCGCCAGCCACAACCCGGTCGAGTGGAACGCGCTCAAGCTGATCAACGACCAGGGCCGCACCTGCACCGCCGACCAGCTCGAATGGACCCTCAACACCTACAGCGACATCCCGGTCGGGATGTGGCGGCGCTGGGATTCCTGCGGCCGGCTCCGCCGGGACGACGGCGCCGTCGAGCGCCACATCGCCCGGGTCCTCGCCGCGGTCGATGCCCGGATGATCCGTGCCAGCGCCATCCCGGTAGCGGTGGATTGCGTCAACGGTTCCGGCTCGGTCATGGCCCCGGAACTCCTGCGTCAGCTCGGCTGCTCGGTGACCGTGATCGACGGCCGGCCGGACCAGCCGTTCCCGCGCAACCCCGAGCCGACGGTGACGAATGCCGCCCGCACCGCCGCCATGGTCGCCGCCGCGGGCGCCCAGGTCGGTTTCATCCAGGACCCGGATGCGGACCGGCTGGCCCTGGTGGATGGCGGCGGCCGCTACATCGGTGAGGAATACACCCTGGTCCTGTGCGCCGACGCCCGTCTGGCCGCCCAGGCCGGCGGCGTCGCGGTGACCAACCTGTCGACCAGCCGCATGCTCGACGACGTGGCCCAGCGCCACGGTGCCCGGGTCGTGCGCACCCGGGTCGGCGAGGCCAACGTCCTCGACGGCCTCGCCCGCCACGGAGCGGTGATCGCCGGCGAGGGCAACGGCGGCGTCATCGACCCACGCGTCGTGCACGGCCGCGACAGCCATATCGGCATGGCCCTCCTCCTCGAACGCATGGCCGCCACCGGCAGCGATCTCGCCGGCCTGGTCGCGGCGATCCCCGCCTACGCCATGCGCAAGGCCCGGGTCGCCCTCGACCGCAGCGAGGTCCCCGCCGCCATCGAACGGGTCGCCACCAGCACCCTCGCCCACGGGGCGACCATCGACCGCCAGGACGGCCTCAAGCTCTCCTGGGGCGACCGCTGGGTGAATCTGCGCGCCTCGGGCACCGAACCGGTGGCGCGTATCATCAGCGAGGCCCCGGACGAGGCGACCGCCGCCAGCCTGGTCACCGCCGTCGCCGAGGCCGCCCAGGCCGAACTGCTCGAAGCCCACTGATCAACGCGGGAGCCGCGCCATGACGTTCACCTTCGCCGAGGAACCGGAACCGCCGAAGGACCAGGAAGCGAAGCCGAAGCCCGTGCCGCCCCCGGCGGCGGTCGCACCGGCGCCCGTCGCGGTCCCACCGGCCCCCGCCCGTCCCGCCGCCCCGGCGGAAGCCGACGATCCCGAACTGAAACCCGGGTCCCGGAAAGACCTGTGGACCTGTCCCCACTGCGGCGCCGGCAACAAGCCGGACCGCACGACCTGCCGTTCCTGCGGCAAGTCCCCCACCGAGCCGGTGGAGCGTCCCTGGTCGCGCAATCCGGTGGTCCTGGGCGGCATCGCCGCCTCCGTGGTCGGAGCGATCGCCGTGGTGTGGCTCGCCACCCGTCCCGACCTGTCGTTCCGCACCCCGGGCCCGGACGCCGTCGACAGCGCCCCGCGCACCGCCGGCGGCGCAGCCAAGGGCGACCAGGACCTGTCCGGCGGGCGCCGGTTCGAGGCGCGCGGCCGAATCAGCGTCTCGGGACGGGTGCTCGCCTCCCGTCCCTTCCCCGGCGGCGGGATCAGCGTGGCCCTGGCCCTCGGCGCCGATGCCGCGGATCCGGACTTCGCCGGAGTGAAGGCGGAGGCCACCTCATCCGCCTTCACCGTCCCCGAAGGCGCGCTGATCCTCCATCTGGTCGGGACGCGCGAGCGCCCGGTGCGCGGCACCTGGCTGAGCGTGGCCGGCGACCGCGGCGTGGTCACCGACCAGGCGCGCATCGTCGGCGGCGACGGCGATGCCGTCATGCCCGAGCGGCTGGAACTCGCCGCGCCATGATGCGCGCCGTCCTGCTCGTCCTTGCCACCCTGGCTGCCCTGCCCGGTCAGGAATGGTGGTTCGTCGGCGACATCGCCGGCCAGCCATCCGTCAGTCTGCGGGTGGTCGAATCGGCCATGCCCGAGGGCCGCACCGCCACCACCGAGATGACCATGCTCCTCGGCCGGCGCATGGGCCCCCTCTCGTCGGCGATGACCATCCGCCAGTCCACCGAAACCCGCTTCGACCAAGCGGACCGGGTCACCGCCATCCGCATCGACGAGGATCAGAACGGCCTGCGCTCCGTCGCCGACCTGCGCGTGGAGCGCGACGCCGGCGGCGACGAGACGGCGGTGGGCGAATTGCGCGCTTCGGGCCGGACGACCCCGGTGCGCATCGCCCTGCGGCCGGGGGAGCGGCTGGGCGACGACCGCGGCATGCAGCGGGCCCTGGCCGGCCTGCCGGTCGGCGGCACCGTCGCCGCGATCGGTCTCGGCCTGGTCTCCGGCCGGGTCCTGCCCGTGCGCTCCCTCGCCACCATCACCGGCCGGCCCGACGGCCTGGTGGCCGCCACGGTGCTCGCCGACATCGCCCCGATCCCCATGCGGGTGACCGTGGATCCCACCGGGATGCTGCGCTCCATGGTCCTCGACATGGGCTTCCTCCGCCTCGATCTGCGCCCCGCCGACGGGCCCGTGGCGCTGCGCCCGGCGGAGATCGATCCCGCCGCCATCGTCCGCCGGACCGGACCGGCCCCGACCGGGCTCGAAAGCCAGCGTTACCGCCTGCCACGGAACGGCCTGGTGGCCGAAAGCCCGTTCCAGCGCAACGACGGCGCCGTGGTCACGGTGCGCGCCACCGGCGACGGCCCCGCCCCGGGGCCGGAGTGGCTGGCCGCCGAACCCCGGCTCGAAGCGGACCACCCGGACCTGCGCGCCTGGGTCGCCGCCCAGCGGGGCGGGGCCGCGGACGGCAGCCCCGACCTCGCCGAACGCCTGCGTCTGGCGGTGCGCGCCCACATCACCGCCAAGGGCCTGGACCAGGCCGATGCCGGGGCCCTCGACACCCTGCGCTCGCGCAGCGGGGACTGCACCGAGCACGCCCATCTCCTGTGCGCGGCCCTGCGTGCCGCCCGCATTCCCGCCCGGGTCGTGGTCGGGGTGGTGTACGCCTCGGACTACGGCGGCTGGGTCGGCCATGCCTGGGTCGAGGCCTGGACCGGCGGTTGGCGGCACCTGGATGCGGCGTATCCCGGCATCCCCCGCCCCCGCTACCTGGCCCTCGCCGAGGTGGGCGGCACCGATGGCGGCATCGGCCGTATCGCCGCGGCCCTTGCGGGGCTGGCGGGGGGGGCGGTCGAGACCCTGCCCTGACCCCGGCCGGCCCGGCTTTGCGCCGGCGCAGAGTGTGGGGTAGGCTTGACCATGAAGGTTCTGATCATCGACGATGCCCGCGCCGTACGCGCCGTCATCGGCCGCTTCCTCGGCGAACTCGGTTTCACCACCGACCAGGCGGAGGACGGGGCCAAAGCCCTCGAAGCGGTGCAACACCGCGGCCCCTTCGACCTGTGCATGGTCGACTGGAACATGCCGGTCATGGACGGGTTCCAGTTCGTCACCGCGGTGCGGGCGAATCCCGAGTGGGCGGCCATGAAGCTGGTGATGTGCACCACCGAGACGGAGTTCGAGCGCATCACCCAGGCCCTGGGTGCCGGCGCCGACGACTTCGTGATGAAGCCCTTCACCAAGGAAGACATCCAGTCGAAGCTGGCCGGCCTCGGGCTCTGCGACCCGCCCTGACCCATGGCGCGCACCCGCATCCTGGTCGTCGACGACTCCGTCGTCGCCCGGAAGATCATCACCGAAGCCCTGGCGGGCGAGGCGGATCTGGAGCTGGCCGGCACCGCCCCCGACGGCCGCCTGGCCCTCGGCAAGATCCCTCTTCTCCGGCCGGACCTCATCCTGTCCGATGTCGAGATGCCCGGCATGGACGGGCTGACCCTGGTTCGCGAAGTCAAAGCGCGACACCCGGAGATCCCGATCATCCTGTTCAGCGGCACCAGCGCCGAATCCGCCCGGACCACCCTCGACGCGCTCCGCCTGGGCGCTGCCGATTTCGTCACCAAGCCGGCGGCGATGGGCTCCCTGGCCACCGCCATGGCGGCGGTGAAGGCCGAGCTCCTGCCGCGCATCCGCGCCCTGGTCCGCCTGCGTGACCTGAGCGCCGGCCGACCGGCGGTGCGTCCGATGCAGCCCGCGGCTCCGACGCCGCCCAGCCGGCCCGCCCTGCGGGTGCCACCGGCCGGGATACGCCGGGTGGATGCGGTGGTCCTGGGCATCAGCACCGGCGGACCCAATGCGCTGATGGAGGTGATCCCCCGCCTGCCGCGCTCCCTGCCAGTGCCGCTGCTCATCGTCCAGCACATGCCGCCCACCTTCACCCGCCTCCTTGCCGAACGCCTGACCGCCAGCGGTCCGCTGCCGGTGTCCGAGGCGGTCGCCGGCGACGTCATCACCCCCGGACGGGCCTGGATCGCTCCGGGCGATTTCCACATGACCGTCCGCCGCCGAGACAACGACCTGGCCATCGCACTCGACCAGAATCCACCGGAAAACTCCTGCCGGCCGGCGGTGGATCCGCTGTTCCGCAGTGCCGGCCAGGCCTGGGGCGGCAAGGTCCTGGCGGTGATCATGACCGGCATGGGCCAGGACGGCCTGCTCGGTTGCCAGGCCCTGGCCCCCCTCGGGGCCCAGATCATCGCCCAGGACGAAGCCAGTTCCGTGGTCTGGGGCATGCCCGGTGCCGTGGCCCGGGCCGGCCTGCCCGAACGTCTCATCCCCCTCGCCGGCATGGCCGACGAGATCCTCCGCCGTGTGGCCGAAGGTCGGCCGGGATTCCGCGCATGAGCCTTGACGCCACCACCTTCGCCTATCTGCGCGACCTCGTCCGCGAGCGCTCGGGCATCGTGCTCGGCGATGACAAGGTCTACCTGATCGAGACCCGGCTGTCGCCCCTGGTCCGTTCGCAGAACCTGGCCGGACTGCCTGCCCTGGCCGCGGCCCTGCGCGGCAAGCCGTTCGGCCCGCTGCACAAGGCGGTCATCGAGGCGATGACCACCAACGAGACCTTCTTCTTCCGCGACCTGCACCCCTTCGAGGCCCTCAAGAAGGAGGTCCTGCCGCCCATGGTCGCGGCCCGGCGGGCCCAGCGCCGGCTTTCGGTGTGGTGCGCCGCCGCCAGCTCCGGCCAGGAGCCCTACACGCTCGCCATGATCATCCGCGAGCACTTTCCCGAGGTGCTCACCTGGCAGCTCCAGATGATCGCCACCGACATCTCGGTGGAGATGATCGCCCGCTGCAAGAAGGGCCTCTACTCCCAGCTCGAAGTGAATCGCGGACTTCCGGCTCCGCTGCTGATCAAGAACTTCACCAAGTCGGAGATGGACTGGCAGATCAAGGAGGAGCTGCGGCGGATGGTCGACTTCCGCGAGCTCAACCTGCTGGAATCCTGGCCCTTCCAGCCGCAGTCGCTCGACATCGTGTTCTGCCGCAACGTCCTCATCTACTTCGACGTCGAGACCAAGAAGAAGATCCTCGGCCGCATCCGCACTCTGCTCCGCCCCGACGGATTCCTGTTCCTCGGCGGTGCCGAGACGACCCTCAACCTGGACGACGGTTTCGAGCGCGCCCCCTATGAGAAAGCAGGCTGCTACCGTCTGCGCAAGCCATGACCCGGAATGCGCCGGGCGTCCGCCAGGAGCATCTGGAGATGGCCGTCGACCGCTTGTGGCAGACCCTGCTCGGCCGCGTCCCCGAGCGCCGGAAGCCGGAGGGCGGCGGTTCGTGCTGCGCCGCGGTGGCCTTCACCGGAGCCTGGCATGGCCGGTTGACCGTGTGTCTTGACCATGGGCTGGCCGAGGAGATCGCCACCGCCTGGTTCGGCGCCGCCGCCCCGGAATGCGACCTCGCCGATGCCGTGCGGGAGGTGGCCAACACCGTGGCCGGGCAGTTGAAGGCCCTGCTCCCCCATCCCCTCGACCTGGGCCTGCCGGGCTGGTGCCCACCCCCGAACCCGGATCAGGAAGACCTGGCGACCATCTCCTGGAGCGACAACGGCCGGCTCATCCAGGCGACCCTTCAAGGCACTCCGGTCATGAGCGCTTGCGACGGCGTTCCGGAGTCCTTCGGGGCGTGAAGGGCAGGCCAGAGCCGGAGCTCGGGGGCGGCTCGACCACCTCCCGGGCGGCGGTCGCGAGCTCCTCCTGGGACGACCGGCGCTCCGGGCCCGTGGCCCGGACATAGGTGCCGTCCGGACGGAGCTCGCGCGATTGGGCGGTGTCCGCCAGACAGGCATCCAGGATCCCGGCGAGCACCGTGGTCAGGCGCGGGGCCTCGATGCGGACCAGGAACTCGACCCGGCGATCCAGGTTGCGGGTCATCCAGTCGGCGGAGCTGATCCCGTATTCGGGCTCTCCTCCGTTGAGGAACTCATAGATCCGTGAGTGCTCCAGGAAGCGGCCGACGATCGAGCGGACGCGGATCCGCTCGCTCAGGCCCGGCACCCCGGCGCGCAGGATGCACATGCCGCGCACGATCAGGTCGATCTCCACCCCGGCCTGGCTCGCCCGATAGAGCTCCTCGCACATCCGTTCATCGACCAGGGAGTTGAACTTCGCGCGGATGCGTGCCGGCCGCCCGGCATGGGCATGCTGGATCTCGCGCCGGATCCACGCCTCGAACGACGGGCGCAGGGTCAGCGGCGCCACCGCCAGACGCTCCCACACCGGCGGACGGCTGTAGCCGGTGAGCATGTTGAACAACGCCGCCACATCGCGGCCGATGGCCTCGTTGTCGGTCAGGTACGACAGGTCGGTGTACAGCCGCGCCGTCTTGTCGTTGTAGTTGCCGGTGCCCAGGTGGACATATCTGCGGATGCCGTCGGCCTCCTTGCGGATGACCAGGAGCAGCTTGGCATGGACCTTGTAGCCGACCAGGCCGTAGACCACATGCGCACCGGCGTTCTCCAGGGCCCGGGCCCAGCGGATGTTGGCTGCCTCGTCGAAACGCGCCTTCAGCTCGATGAGCACCGTCACCTGCTTGCCGGCCTGGGCGGCGCGGATGAGCGCCCGCACGATCGGCGAGTTGCCGCTCACCCGGTACAGGGTCTGCTTGATCGCCAGGACCGCGGGATCCTCGGCGGCCCGCTCGACGAGCTGGACCACCGGGGTGAAGCTGTGGAACGGATGGTGGAGCAGGAGTTCGCCTTGGCGGATCCGGGCAAAGGGCTCATCCCAGTCCGCCGGGTAGGCGACCGGCTGGAACGGGGCGTCCATCAGGTCGGGCCGCGGCAGGCGGTCGGGCACCTGGAAGAGCACGGTCAGGTCGAGGAATCCCGGCACCGACACCGCATCCTCGGGCTGCAGGTCGAGGGCCGTGAGCAGCCATCCCTGCAGACCGTGATCGTGGTCTCCCCCGCTGACCATCTCCAGGCGCACCGCATGCGAACGGTCGCGCTCGCTCAGTTCCTGCTCGATCTCGCTCAGCAGGTCGGTCGTCTGGTCCTCGTCGATCTCCAGGGAGCCGTCGCGGGTGATGCGGAGGAGGCAGCGGGCGAGGATGCGGTGGCCGGCGAACAGCCGGTCCAGGAAGGCCATGACCACGTCCTCGGCCAGGGCCCAGCGGCCCTGGCCCTCGACCAGGGCGACCAGGCGCGAACCGCTTGGCACCGCGACCAGGGCCCGGCGCGGGTCGCCGCCCTCCTCGGGCACCAGTTCCACCGCCACCGCGATGGACCGGTTGGCGAGGATCGGGAACGGCCGCGCCGGATCGACCGCAAGCGGCGTCAGCACGGGCTCCAGGCGGTCGTCGTACCATTTGCGCAGGGTCTCGCGGTCCGAAGCGGTCCACTCCCAGGGTGGGACGATGGTCATCCCCTCCTCGGCCAGGCGCGGACGCACCCCGCCCTGCCAGCAGGCGTACTGGTCCTCGACCAGGCGGCGGACCTCGGCCATGACCCGGCGGCGCAGCGGGCGCTGGGCCGGATCGGCGGCCTCCTCGCGCAATTCTGCGAGGCGGACCATGGTGAACTCGTCGAGGTTCGAGGAGACGATGGCGAGGAACTTGGCCCGCTCGATGAGGGGCTTCCCCGGATCCTCTGCCTCCTCGAGCACGCGGCGGTTGAAGGCGAGCCACGACAGCTCGCGCGGCCAGTAGCGTTCCTGGTCGGCGGCCCCGCCGCGCACCCAGGCCCCGGTCATCTCGCTCATGTCTCCTCCCGCGGCAGGACCACGACCCGGAGACCGAAGATCTCCTCGAACAGCTGCGCCTTCCCGCGCATCGACCACTGCTCCAGGGCGATCTGCCGGCGATCGACCCGGATGAGCAGGCGGCCGGCATCGACCCGGCAGACGACCCGGCGGATGCGCTGGTCGCGCTCCACGTCCAGGGCGTAGGCGAGGCGCAGGATCGCCGCCAGGTGCGACACCACCACCCGTTCCCGCCGCGGCAGGGCGGTGAACTCCTGGTGGTGCGGCTCCGGCGGGCTCTTGCGGTGGTAGCGTGCCACGTTGGCCACCATCGCCTTCTCAAGCACGGTCAGCCCGGCCAGGTCGCTGGCCGCGATGAGATACATCGTGTGCTTGTGGCGGTTGCGCACGTTGATGTACGCACCGATGTCATGGACCAGGGCGGCGAACTGGAGCAGCGCCCGCTCGCGTTCGCCAAGCCCGTGCAGCTCGCGGCACTGGTCGAAGATCTGCGCCGCCAGCTCGGCGGTGTTCTCGGCATAGGCGAGATCGGCGCCGTACCGGCGCACGAGCTGGCGCGCCTCGGCAAGCAGATGGCGCGCGTCCAGGTGGTGCGGCCCGGTGGAGCCGGGCAGGAGGTCGGCGAGCAGGCCGTCGCGCAGGGTGAGCTGCGGGACCAGGACCTCGCTGGCACCGGACAGGGCGGCGAGGTGACGCACGAGGCATCCGCCGGCCAGCAGGGTGTCGGCCAGCTCCCGGGACCCCGCCTGCTCCGCCCGTTGATGGTTGCTCGCCGCGAGCTGGTCGCGCACCCAGCGGTCGATCAGGGCCGGGTCGAGCGGATCGATGTCGTCGGGCTCGGCGCCGGTGACCTGGGCGAAGACCCGCCGTGCCGCCGACCCGGTGACCACCAGCCGGCGCGGACCCGAGGGCGGAAGGCGGGAGAGCATCATGCGCGCCGCCCCGAGGGCCAGGCGGTCGACCGACACGACGAAGTCCGCGCTGTCGCGCAGGTCCTCGAGGATGTCGACGATGCGCTGGGTCCCGAAGTGCTCGTCCACCGCCTGGACCAGATCGCCCTCGCGGATCAGGCCGATGCATGAACCGCCGCCACCGACCTCGATCATCAGCTGGTCGCCGTCGAGCGTCCGGCCGCAGGAGGCGCACAGCACCCGCAGCGCCTGCCAGTAGAGCCGGCTCTCCTCGGCCGCATCGATCACCTCGATGTCGATGCCGAGCTCATGGCGGATGCGTTCGAGGAGCACGTCCGCATTCGAGGCCTCGCGCAGACCGCTCGTGCCGACCGCACGGATCTCGCGGATGGCATAGGCATTCGCCGCCTCGCGGATGCCGCGCAGGGCCGCCACCACGCCATCCATCGCGGCCCGGTCGAGCTTGCCCGTGGCAAACGCGTCAGTGAGGTCGACCGGCACCACCAGGTCCTCGAGGACCCGCGTGGTGGTGCCGTCGACCTCGGCGAGGAACGCCCGGGTCGACGTGGTCCCGCAGTCGACCACCGCGACCGTGCGCGGACCGGTGTGGGCGGCCGTGCTCATGCGCGCTGCATGGCGGCGAACGCCGCCCCGGTAGCGACCCCGTCATCGCCCAGCGCGGCCACCCGCAGATCGGGGGCATGGCGGGCATACAGCGCCGCATGGCGCGGCATCTGCTCGGCGACCATCGGCACGATGCGCTCGTGCAGCCCTTCGACCACGCCGCCGCCGAGAATGAATGCCTGGGGATCGAGGATCGTGCCGATGGACGCCAGCCCGTAGGCGAGGGCGCCGGCGAGCTCGTCGACCGCCGCCATGGTGGTCGGGCATCCGGCGTCCAGGGCCTTGCGGATGGCCGAGGTCTTGAGGGTGCCATCGCGGGGGAGCAGGCACTTCTCGCCCCGGGCCACACCCTCGGCGATGCGCTGCATCATCCCCGTCTTGCTCGCGCTCGTCTCCAGGCAGCCCCGGTGTCCGCAACCGCATTGACGCTGGGTGAACGGGGCCGGCATGTGGCCGAGCTCGCCGGCGAATCCATGGGCGCCGTTGACCACCTTGCCCCGGACGATGAGGGCGCCGCCGAGGCCGGTGCCGACATACGCGGCGAATGCCGTCCTCAGGCCGCGGGCGGCGCCGAACGCCATCTCGCCCAGGGCCCCCATGTTCACATCGTTGCCGACCACCACCGGGCTGCCGAGCAGTTCCCCGAGATCCGTGGCGATGTCGCGGTCGCTCCAGCCGAGATTGGCGGCCATCACGATCCGGCCCTTGCGCGGCTCCACGATGCCGGGAACGCCGATGCCCACCGCCGGGAGGTCCTTGATCCGCACCTCGCCCTCGTCGGCCACCGATGTGGCGACCTCGGCGATGGTCGCGAGCACCTTGCGATACCCGCGTTTGGGCTCGGTCGCGGCGCGACCGCTGGCCCGCACCCGGCCATCCTGGTCGATCGCCACCACATGGATCTTCGTCCCGCCGAGATCGATACCGAGAAACGCCTTGGGCTTGGCCATGGGCGGCAGGGTTGGGCCCATCGGGGGGGACCGCAAGTGAAGATTCCACGATATCGTGCGGCAGCCGGGC
Source organism: Candidatus Kuenenia stuttgartensis (assembly GCA_945872305.1). Taxonomy (GTDB): domain Bacteria; phylum Planctomycetota; class UBA11346; order UBA11346; family UBA11346; genus CAMCAC01. Next base: position 14,105 of record CAMCAC010000037.1, read on the forward strand.
CATTGACGAACGGGATCGGCCGCTACCGTGCCCGCCCCTTCAAAGGATCGGCCATGAAGACCAACGTTCGCAGCAGCTCGCTCAAGCACCGTCGCCGCACCGGCTTCCGCCGTCGCATGCGGACCCGTGGCGGCCGCGCCCTGCTCAGCCGTCAGCGCGCCCTTGCCTCCGGCAAGAAGAAGAAGGTCCAGGGCCACGCCCGCCGCCGCTGACCGGCAGACGCCCTGGCGGACCCCCGCCAGGGCGCTGACGGGACTGTATTGACACCGGTCATTGCAGACCTATGGAAGAGGGCATGGAACGCGCCCTCCCCCCCGGCCAGACCAAGATCCTCCACCTCTTCGCCGATGCGGAGGATGCCGGCCGGCAACCCTCCCGTGCGGAGATCGCCGAGCAGCTCGGCTACGCCTTCCCCAGTGCGGTGTCGAAGCACGTCGAAGCCCTGGTCCGCAAGGGCCTCTTCGCCCTCGACCGCGACAAGAAGCGCAATGTCCGCCTGACCGCCACCGGTTGGGCCGCCATCGGCCGCCAGCCCGCCCGCGTCACCACGATCACGACCGACATGCCCGGAGTGCCGGTGCTCGGCGCGATTGCCGCCGGCACCCCGATCGAAGCCATCGAGCAGGCCGACGACCACCTCACGGACCTCGCCCCGCGCCCTGGCCGCTTCGCCCTGCGGGTACGCGGCGACTCCATGATCAATGCCGGCATCGACGACGGCGATTATGCGGTCATCCAGCAGGGCGCCCCGGTCGCCCAGCGCCAGATCGCCGCGGTCATCGTCGAGGGCGAGGCCACCCTCAAGCGGGTGGTCCGCTCGTCCGACGGCATCGATCTCGTCGCCGAGAACCCGTCCTACCAGACCCGCCACATCCCCGCGCCCCAAGCCGCCGGCGTCCAGGTCGTCGGCCCCCTGCTCTTCACCTACCGCCCCGCCCGCTGACCATCACCGTTCCGCCCCGCCCCGCCCCGTCCGCAGGAAGCCGCATCATGTCCGAATCCAAGACCAGCCCCACCAAGCAGTCCGCCGAAAAGGCGAGCGACAAGAACCGCGCCCTCGATCCGGAGCGGCGCAAGGCCATCGATGCGGCCCTCGACCAGATCGACAAGGCCTATGGCAAGGGCTCGATCATGCGCCTTGGCCAGATGGACAAGGTCGACATCGGCGCCATCCAGACCGGCTCCCTCAGCCTCGACCTGGCAATCGGCATCGGCGGGGTTCCCCGGGGCCGTATCGTCGAGATCTATGGCCCTGAATCCTCCGGCAAGACCACCCTCGCCCTGTCGATCGTCGCCCACGCCCAGAAGGAGGGCGGCGTCGCCGCCTTCATCGACGCCGAACACGCCCTCGACCCGACCTGGGCCGAGAAGATCGGCGTGAAGCTCGACGACCTCCTGGTCAGCCAGCCCAACTTCGGCGAACAGGCCCTCGACATCTGCGACCTGCTGGTCCGCTCCAACGGCGTCGATGTCGTGGTCGTCGACTCCGTCGCCGCCCTCACCCCCAAGGCTGAACTCGAAGGCGAGATGGACGAGAGCCAGGTCGGCGTCCAGGCGCGCATGATGTCCAAGGCCATGCGCAAGCTCACCTCCGGCATCAGCCAGTCCAAGACGACGGTCATCTTCATCAATCAGATCCGCGAGAAGATCGGCGTCACCTACGGCAGCCCCGAAACCCAGCCCGGTGGTCGTGCCCTCAAGTTCGCCGCCAGCCTCCGCCTCGACATCCGCCGCATCACCTCGATCACCGAGGGCGAGACCGCCACCGGCAACCGGGTCCGGGTCAAGGTCGTGAAAAACAAGGTCAGCCGGCCGTTCACCCGCGCCGAATTCGACATCATGTTCAACGAGGGCATCAGCTACACCGGCGACGTCGTCGACCTCGGCGTCGCCGCCAAGGTCGTCACCAAGTCCGGCTCCTGGTACACCTACGGCGCCACCAAGCTCGGCCAGGGCCGCGAGAACGCCAAGCAGTTCCTCAAGGACAACCCCAAAGTCTGCGAAGAGGTCGTGGGCAAGATCCGGTCCTCGGGCCTGGATCTCCTCGAAGCCGTCGGCGAGTAATCGGCGGGGCAGTTGCCCGTCCGACCCCACCGCAGCCATACCGACCGGGATGGCTGCAGTGTTTCCGGAGATCATCCCGGTCGGCTATCGCCAGCCGAGCTCCAGCAGCCATTCCGCCGCCAACCCGGTCCACGCCGCCGCCGGCATCCCGTCGGCCATGCCGATCCCGTGCCGGCCCCGGGGGAACACATGCAGGGCCAGGGGCACCCCAAGCCGAGCCATGGCCTCCGCCAGCATGAGACTGTTCTGCACCGGTACCGCCTGGTCCTCGGCCGTATGCCACAGGAACCCTGGCGGACAGGTCCCATCCACGCTGCGCTCCAGGGACAGCATCGCCTGTGCCGCAGGATCCGGCTCCTGCCCAAGCAGGTTGCGCAGGGAACCATCGTGCCGCCACGGCCCGAAGCTGACCACCGGATAGCAGCCCAGGAACGCATCCGGTCGGGCACTCACAGCCGCCAGCGGATCCCCTTCGGCCTCCGCCTGACACCCGTGCAGCACCGCCGCCGAACAGGCCAGATGACCCCCGGCGGAAAAGCCCAGGATCCCCACCCTCGTCGGATCGACCCCCAGCTCGTCAGCCCGGGCCCGCACCGTCCGGATCGCCCGCCGCGCATCCTGGAGCGGTGCCGGATGGTGGTGTGGCCACACCCGGTAACCGAGCACCGCCGCATGGATGCCCAGACCCGCCAGCCACTGGGCCACCGGCAACCCCTCATGGGCCGCGTGGTGGCCGTAGCCGCCGCCCGGACAAACGATGACCAGGGGACGCCTCCCTGGACCCGCCGCCCGTACCGGCAACAGGCAGGGCACCATGCCACACCGGGCATCGTCTGCCCCCGCCGCATCCTGCGCCCCCAGAGGAATCCCCTCGGGCCACAACGGCCAGGCATCCGGATGGCTGAAGACGGGCTTCGGCGTGGCGCTCATGCCAACAGGCTGGCACCGCCCCGGCAGCGATCCATGGACTGCCCCTTCCCCGCGCCCACCCGTGTCGCATACTGGGCATCCTTGACAACCGAGATGGGGGCGAACTGGTTTCGACGGACGCGCACCGGCGCTTGCCGCATGCCGAGGTGCTGGAGGCCTCGTAAAAAACCAGCAAAAACAATACAAGCCGACGATCACGTCGACTACGCTCTCGCGGCCTGATAGGCCTCCCGAGACCGGAACCGGCGACCTGCCGATGGGTTGCCGTCATTCCGCAATAATCATCGGATAGCGAAGGAAGCGGCCCGACGGGCCTTCGCGAGATCCACCGGGCTGGTCCCAGGGTTCGGGTGCTGATTCCCAGGCCTTGGGACGAGACTCAATAACCAGCTACGCATGTAGACGCGGCGTACGACCGCGCCCGGACCGGGGTTCGATTCCCCGCGCCTCCACCAATCCCTCTCTGCAAACCAGAGAGAGGGCGACATCACCCCGCTGGCACCCCCAGCGGGGTGCTTCGTTATCCCGTTGCAGCAAAGGGTTATACGCGACAGCCGGTGACAGATGCCTGGCGGCGCTCGGACCGGAGATCAGCCGGGGCCAGGCCACCGGTCTCTGAACGGGCCATTTTCTCTGATTTCTCTCGGACCACCGGCGAGTGGGTGCGAAACTCGCAAGTCGCTGTGGGGCCAATTCATCCGCGAAATGACGCGAGTTCGCTGCTGACGATCCACGGTCGGGTTGGGCAGCACCGGAGCGATCCCGGATCACGGGTCCCTCAGCGCTTTGCCGTGCCAGCCTGGGCACGCCGGAAGGTCTTGTCCGTGCCGGTCACGATCATGCCCCGATCGCGCAGCTCCTTCAGGTAGCGTTTGATCGAGGACTCATCGCGGCGGACGAGGGCGCCACGGTCCCGCGAGAAGTGCTCGATGACATCCCGCTGCCGCAGCGGGATCCCCGCGTCCACCTGGGCCAGCACCCACTTCTGGTACGGATTCAAGACAGGCTCATCGGCAGGCTGAGCCAGGGGCGCAGCAGGCGCAGGGACAGGCTGAGCCTGGGCTGAGCCTGGGACGGTGACCAGGATGTGGTCCGCCAAGTGGTAGCCGCCGCCCTTGCAGTCGGCGATCACATCGAACTTGCCGCAGTCCAACTGCTTGAGTTCCCGCATCCGGTCGGAGCAGGCATCCCGGAAGCGCTGGATCGGCTT
>CAMCAC010000038.1 GCA_945872305.1 Candidatus Kuenenia stuttgartensis
TGCTCCGCGGCCCCCCGCGATCTCCCGAACTCCTGTCGGCCTCGACATCCCAATCACCGCTCGTTGCCGAGGTAGCGGGCCCGGAACGCCGCCGCCCACTCGGCGAAGCGGTCCTGTTCGATGGCCTCGCGCATGGCGCGCATGAGATCCTGGTAGAACTGGAGATTGTGCAGGGTGGCGAGCATCTCGCCCAGGGTCTCGCCGGCGAACAGGAGGTGGCGCAGGTAGGCCCGGGAGAAGCCGCCGGCGCAGGCCGGGCAGCGGCAGGACGTGTCGACCGGGTAGCGGTCCTTGCGGAACTTCTTGTCCTTGATCCGCATCTTGCCGTCCCAGGTGAACAGCGTGCCTTCGCGGGCGTAGCGGGTCGGGATCACGCAGTCGTGGATGTCCATGCCCGCCTCGACCGAGGCGACCAGGTCCTCGGGCAGGCCGACGCCCATCAGGTAGCGGACCTTGTCCGCGGGCATGAGCGGCGCGGTGTGCTTGACGACGCGGACCATCGAGGCGTGGCCCTCGCCCACGGACACGCCGCCGATGGCGTAGCCGGGCAGGTCCAGGGACGCGAGCTGGGCGGTGGCGGTGGCGCGCAGATCCAGGTCCATGCCGCCCTGGATGATCCCGAACAGATGCTGGTGCGGCTGGAGCTGGACCGCCATGCAGCGCTTCAGCCAGCGGAAGGTCCGCTCGGTGCTCGCGGCCACATAGCGGGGCTCCGCCTTGTGGTCGATGCACTCGTCAAAGGCCATCACGATGTCGGCCCCCAGGCTGCGCTGGATCTCCATCGAGCGCTCGGGGGTGAGCAGGGTCGGGGCCTCGCCCTGGGTGAAGGCGAAGCGGACCCCCTCCTCCTCGATGGTGCGCTCGGGCAGGCTGAACACCTGGAAGCCGCCGCTGTCGGTCAGGATCGCCCGCTCCCAGCGCATCAGGCCGTGCAGGCCGCCATGGCGCTCGGCGAGTTGCACCCGCTCGTCGTTGCCCATGTGGTAGGTGTTGGCGAGCACGACCTGGGCCCCGGTGTCCGCGACCTGGGCCGGGAGGACGCATTTCACCGCCGCCTGGGTCCCCACCGGCATGAACGCCGGCGTCTCGACCACCCCGTGGGCAGTGACGAAGCGGCCGCGGCGGGCGTTGCCCGAGCGGGCGAGCAACTGGAAGCGGAGACCCCCTCCGGGGGTCCAGGTCGGGGCGTCCGTCATGACCGGGATGCTCGGGCCGGCGCCGGCCGGCGCCAGCGGCTCAGGCCCGGCGGCCGTGCTCGAACAAGCCGGCGAGCACCGGTTCGAGCTCGCGCTCCACCGGCTGGCCGTTGATGATCCGGTTGCGGGTCTGCAAGGCCACCCAGCGCTCGAACAGGCGGGACCGCCCGTGGCTGATGGCGTAGCGGAACTCGTCCTCGGTCACCTGGACCAGGGCGGCGGCGGCATTGCTGCCGGCGCTGCCGGCCTGGAAACGGCTCGTGGCTCCCGCGGGGCGGGTGGCGCCGGGGGCCGGCGCCATGGGCCGGGACGCCGCCGGGGCAACCACCGGAGCGGCGGCCGGCGGGGCGGCCGGACGATTCGGGACCAGGGCCGAGGTGTCCGCGGGCGCGGGGGCCTGGATCGCCTCGGTGTCGGTGCCGGCGGTGGGCTCCAGCTCCAGGACCGGGCCGGACCGCGGGCCACGGGGGGCGGCGATGACCGGTTCGTCATCGAGGGTCATCTGCTCGGCGGCGATCGGCTCGACGATGGCCGGGCTGATCTCGGCTCCGAGCAGGTCGTCGATGTCCTGGATGTCAGCGATGATGGCGTCGCCGGCGGGGATCGCGGGCAGCGGCGCCGGGGTTGCCGGCGGGGGCAGGATCGGGGCGGCCGCGCCCGTCGAGGGCCCGACCTTGGACATCATCTGGGTGACCGAGCGCGGCTCGACATCCTGGACGAAGCTGCGGCTGGTGTCCCGGGCCTGGACATTGCCCGAGTAGTACTTCTCGATGCCCTGGCTGATCTCGCTGCGGGTGGCCACGACCTTCTTGATGTCGAGGCCGGTCTTGTGCTCCAGGGCGCGGATCGCCTCGGCGTCGAGGGGATTCACCATCGCCAGGGTGAGCAGGCTGCCCAGCTTGTCGACCGGGAACACGCCATAGTGCACCGCGTCGTCGCGGGTGACCGTGTCGAGCGCCTTCTTCCGGATCTCGTACTTGTCCACCTTCAGGTGCGGGACCCAGCACTCCTGGGTCAGGACGGTGACCAGCTGGTCCTCGGTGAAGAAGGCCAGGCGTACGCACGCCGCATCGATGGCGATGTTCTCGGCATCGGCCAGGCTCTTGGCCTGGGCCGCCTGCTCCGTGGTGAGGAGCGGAGGATTGGCCTTGCTCTGCAGGAACTCGATCAGGACCCCATCGCCGGTACGGCTGGGCCCATTGCGGGAGCCGCTGGCGATGGAGCCGGTGAATACCGGGGCCGGGGCCGCCGAGACGGTGATCGGACCGCTCTTGGGCCGCGATGCGGGAGCATCGCCCAGCTCCAGGGGCAGGTCGATCGCCGGAGGCGCTTCCGCCGCGGCGCCGGTCGGGCCCAGCTCCACGGGCGCGGGATCCCCGGCGCGGCCGGCCGGCCGGCCGGCGGGACGGGCACCCGCGGCTGCGCCGGGACGGGCCGCGATGACCTTGCGCGACTTCCGGGTGGACTGGACGTCACCCACCGCGCCCTGATCAGGCAGCGGACGGCGGTCGGAACCGCCCTTCGCCGCCTTCTTGTCCTTGCCGAGACCGAACAGACCGCCCATGGGTACCTCGTCCGTCAGCGTGGGGCCCGGGGACGCCGGGCACAACCGTCTCCCCCCGCATCATCCACGGGCTTCCCGCTCCCGTATCACACTCGGTCAAGGCTGCCCGGCCGGGGCGTTGTGCCGCGGCGCGGACCCCGGAGCATCCTCCCCCACGAGGTATTCATGGCCGTCCTCAACTTCGACATCAAGACCGTCGCCCTGCCGAGCGGCGAGGACGCCAAGGCGGTCTTCCTGACCGGCTCCATCGACGCGAGCACCAACCAGACGTTTGAAGGCCGCCTGACCGACATCCTGTCGGGCGGGACCCGCCACGTGCTCCTGGTCCTGACCAACGTCAAGTACATCAACTCGACCGGCCTGGGTACGATCGTCAAGTGCGTCGACCAGTTCCGCGAGAAGGGTGGCGACATCAAGCTGGTCGGCGTGCCGACCAAGGTCATCGCCCTCTTCGAGATGCTCGGCCTGCTTCAGCTCTTCGAGACCCATGACACCATCGAGGCAGCGGTCGCCAGCGTCGGCGCCGCCAAGCCCGCCGCCGCCGCCGCCCCGGCGGTCAAGTTCCCCCTCCAGTTCAAGCACCCGGCCACCGGCATGGGTCTGAACGTGGCCCAGCCCGGCCGCTACCGGGATCCGCGCAGCGGCGACTACTTCAGCGTCGACGCCAACGGCACCATCGAGTTCTACGAGATGTCCAAGGTGAAGGTGGTCGAGGCCCGGCTGCCCTGCGACATCGACTTCACCGATGCCCTGGCCGGCATGGCCTCGAACCTGGCCGAGCGGGTGAAGCTGCCCAGTGCCGTGTCCGGGGCCGCCCAGCGGGCCATCGAAGAGGCCGGAGCCGCGATCCGTTCCCTCGCCTCCGAGGCGGACACCCTCCAGGTCCTCGTGGTCGCCGACCCCGAGCGCATCCAGATCGGCCTGGTCAGCACCGGCAGCGCCCTGGCCTTCCCGGCCAACGCCCCGGTCCTGGCCTCGCTCAGGGGCATCTGCGACGACGTGAAGCACCAGGCCCTGCCCAAGGGCCACCTGCTCTCCCTGGCCAAGAAGGCCTGACCCTGGCCCTCGACCCCGCCGGCGACGAGGCGTTCATGCGCCTCGCCCTGGCCGAGGCGGAAGCCGCCGCCGCCCAGGGCGAGGTTCCGGTCGGCGCCCTGGTCGTCCGCGAGGGCCGCATCCTCGGCCGCGGCCGCAACGCGGTCGAGCGGCTGAAGGACCCCACCGCCCATGCCGAGATGCTGGCGATCACCGCCGCCTGCACCGCCCTCGACGACCGCCGGCTGACCGGCTGCACCCTGGTCGTGACCCTGGAGCCGTGTCCCATGTGCCTGGGCGCGGCCCTCAACGCCCGTCTCGACCGCATCGTCTACGCCGCCCCGGAACCCAAGTTCGGTGCCTGCGGCAGCCGGGTCGATCTGCGCGCGATCCCCGGCTACAACCACCGCTGCCAGGTGGACAGCGGGGTGCTCGCCGAGCAGAGCGCCGATCTCCTGCGCGGCTTCTTCCGCGGACTGCGCCGGCAGTCCTGAGCCGTTCCGGGCCGCGGGCGGCCCCGGTTGCCCGTCCCGCGCTCCGTTCAGACTCCGCCCCGCCATGCTCACCCCCATGACCCCCGCCGACCCCGCTTTCGCGGAGCTGTGCCAGGGCTCGCACCAGCGCTTCGCCCGGCTGGTGCGCGAGGCCCAGGACCGGGCCCGGGGCTTCTACCAGCGGACCCTCGGCCGGCCGGCGACCATCGACGAGGTGGTGGACGAGGTCTTCACCGCGGTCGAGCGCGAGGGCGACGGGGCGGTGGCCCGCTACGCCACCGCCTTCGACGGCACTGCCCTGGATCCCGCCCGGCTGCGGGTGACCGCCGCCGAGATCGACGCCGGCTGGGCCGCCACCGCGCCCGACCTGCGCAAGGCCATCGCCACCAGCGTGCGCCGGGTGGCGGACTACCAGCGCCGGCTGCTGCCGCGTTCCTTCGGCACCGCCCTCGACGAGCCGCTGGGCGTGCGCTGGTCGCCGCTCCAGCGGGTCGGGGCCTATGTCCCCGGCGGCGCCGCGGGCTCCCTGCCGCTGTTCTCGTCCGTGGTCATGAACCTGGTCCCGGCGGTGGTCGCCGGGGTGCCGGAGACGGTGCTCGTCACCCCCGCCCGGCCCGACGGCTCCCTGGCCCCGGAACTCCTGTGCGCCGCCAAGGAAGTGGGCGTGCGCGAGGTCTACCGCATCGGCGGCATCCCCGCGATCGCCGCCCTGGCCTGCGGCACCGCAACGATCCCGGCGGTCGACAAGATCGTCGGCCCGGGAAACATCGTGGTGACCCTGGCCAAGCGCCGGGCCTATGGCCGGGTGGATCTCGACATGCTCGCGGGACCGAGCGAGGTGCTCGTCATCGCCGACCGTGGCGCCGACCCGCGCTTCGTCGCCGCGGACCTGCTCAGCCAGGCGGAGCACGACCGCCTCGCCATGGCGGTGCTGGTGGCCATCGGCCCCGGCGTGGCCGAAGCGGTCAGCACCGAGGTCGCCCGCCAGCTCGCCGCCCTCCCCGACGAGCGCCGCGCGACCGCCGAGGAGAGCATCCGCCGCTTCGGCGCCGCGATCACCGTCGCCACCCTGGACGAGGCCGCCGCGGTCAGCGACCGGATCGCCCCGGAACACCTGGAAATCCTCGTCGCCGACCCCGCCGCCCTGCTGCCGAAGCTGCACCACGCCGGCGCCATCTTCGTCGGCCCCTGGAGCCCGGAACCGATCGGCGACTACATCGCCGGCCCCAGCCACACCCTGCCCACCGGCGGCACCGCCCGCATGTGGTCCGGCATCGGTGCCGACACCTTCCTGAAGCGCACCTCGATCATCAACCTGGGCGAAGCGGACTTTCGCGCCCTCGCCGCGGACGGCCTCGCCCTCGCCCGCGGTGAAGGCCTGGAGGCCCACGCCCGGTCGATCGCGGTGCGGCTGGGATGAAAGCCTGAGCCGACCCGCTCCGGCGTGACGATCCGCCACCGGACGCAGCCCTGGCGACGGACCGGCCGTGCCCCTATCGTGCCCACCATGCTGCGTCCGTTCATCTGCCTGACCCTGACCTTTGCCGTCGCGGCGCTGGACCTGCCCTCGGTTCCGGACCAGGCCCGCCTGGATGCGGCGCTCGACCGGGCGCTGCGCTGGCTGCCACCGGCCACCGCCCCCGCCGGGGCGCGCCTGGACGGACTGTGGCGCGTGGTGGGCGCCGCGTCGGAGGCCCGCCGACATGCCATCGCCGCCGCCGCCGGGGCGCGCATCACCGAGCGCTGGCCGCACCATGGCCTGCCCTGGGGCAATCGGGCCTGCGCCCTGGGGTTCCAGGGCCACTGGGACGAGGCCGCAGCGGCGACCGCCACCGCCGCCGCCTGTGCCTGGCACCAGCGGACCCAGGTGGCGGGCATCGCCGCCGTGTGGCGCTGGCACCAGGGCGACCGGGATGGTGCGACCGCCGCCATCCAGGCATTCACCGACGACGGCAGCGGCATGGCCGCCGCCTGCCTGGTCCTCTTCCATGCCGGTGCGGGAACCCCGCCGGCGGGATGGTCCGGGGCGCTCGCCCGGCTCGCGGATCCCGGCCAGGACCTGTGGTGGCGGCGGTGGGTGCACGTCACGCCGGTCCTCGATCCGCATCGGGAAGCCGCCTGGTTCCAGGCCATCGCCGGACCACCGGCGGGACCCCGGCATGGTGGGTGGGGGCAGACAGACCTGACACCGATCCCAGCAGCGCTCGCCCCCGCACCCCTGCCGGCGGAGGAGCGCGTGGCCCGGGCCGGCATCGCCGCGGCCCTCGCCGCTCTCGACCGCGGCGACTGGGCGGAGGCTGCCAGCGCAGCCTCTGCGGCCCGCCGGTCGGCGCCACTGCCCGAGGCGATCATGGCCCAGGCCCTCGCCCACGGCGCCCGCGGCGAACGGCGGGCGGCGATGGAATGCCTGCGCGCCCTCGGCGATCTCGGTACCTCGCTGGGGGCCTTGGCGGTCGATGCCGCTCCCCTGATCGCTGCCGGCCAGTCGGTCATCAAACGCCTGCGCGGCCTGCGTCAGGGCCAGGGAGTGGCCCTGGTCTGCACAATCCAGGCCCATTGGAGCCTGGCCTGGGGCAATTCCGAGGAGGCACGCCAATGGTACGATGCAGCGCTGTCCTGGGACCGGTCACTGCCTGAGGCATGGAACGGCCGCGGCATCACCTGGATGGACCAGGACGACCGGCGCGCCGCTGCGGATCTGCGGGCCGCCATCAGCCTGTGGCCGGGGTACACGGATGCCCGGACCAATCTCGCCCTCGTCCTGGCGATGGGCGGGCAGGCCGAGGAAGCCGCGGCCATCCTGGCCCGCATCCCCGCCGATGCCCCACGCACCCCTGGCCGCATCACCGCGGAAGCCGTGACCCGCATCGCCGCGGGAGACCCGGACGGCGCCGTACGCCTGATGGATGCGGGACTGGTCTCCCACCCGGGCCACCGGCACTGGTCCAGCATGCTGTGGATGGTCGCATCCCAGGCCTCGTGGCAGGGCCATCCGGCGGCGAGCGCGGTCCTGTGCGACCGGATCATCGCCGTCGCCCCATGGATCACCGATGCCTGGCTCAAGAAGGCGGGGGAACTGGAGCGCCTCGGGGATCAGGCCGGAGCCGAGGCCCTGGTCCGCAGGGCCCTCGCCGAGGGCGAACCGGAATCCATGGACGGCTGGCTCATCCTCGCGGCCCTGCGCGCGCGCGCCGGCGATCGCGCCCATGCCCGGGCCATCGCCGCACGGATCGGCAAACCGGCGCACGCAGCGCGCCTCCGTCAATGGCATGCTCTCATGGCCTTCATCGCCGATGCCGAGGACGACGAGGCGGCGGTGCGGAATCACCTGGAATCCAGCGCCGATCCCGAGAACGGCGAACGGACCCGGCAGTGGTTGGCCGCAGAGCCGCTGTTGGCGAGGTGGCGGAACCGCCCCTGGTTCACCCCCCTGGTGACGACACCACCCACGGCGGACGGCGACCGGCACTGACCGGGCCGGGCCAGGCGAAGCCGACTTCCGCCCATCCCCGCCGACGGTCTCGCCCGCGGTGAAGACCAGGAAGACCACGCCCGCTCCATCACGGTCCGGCTGGGCTGAGAGCGTGAGGAGAAACCCCTCGGTCGGGGTTTCTCTTCAACCGCCGGAGGTCGATCGGCAAAGCCCGATGCCGACGGCTGAAAAAGTCCATATCGACACCACTCCACCGACGGAATGATCCCCGCAATGCCAACGCTGCCATGGTGGGCCTGGATCGTCGGCGCGGTGATGATCCTCGGGCTGGCCGCCCAGATGGTCGTGTACGGCATCCGCCGTGCGGGCGAGTCGGAGTTGGCGCAGGTCCATGCGGACATCCGGGCCGCCGGCAGCCTCGTCACCCTCGACGAATGGATCGCCACGCTGCCGCCCACCGACCTGGAAGCGAACCGGGAGTTGCGTGCGGCGCTCCTGGCATTCATGGATGTGCCCGACCTGGAACGCTCCGGGTCCGGCATCGATGCGTGGCTGACCTCCGCGAGCGCCCCGACCCCGGCGGTGGACCGGTTGGTGGACACAAGCAGCGCCAGCCGGGCCCGGCTGCGCGCCGCCCTGGCGGATCCAGATGCCCACTGGGGGTTGGCGTGGACCATCCCGCGGTCAGCGACGGCGAGACTGCCCCAGGAACCGGACATCCCGAATCTTCTGGCCTGTCGCAATGCCGCGACGGCATTGATGGCGGCGTGGCGCCGGGATGGGCAGGAGCACGACCTGCGGGCCGCCGCAGAACTCCCCCGCCGGGTGGGGTCCGATGGCCTCATCGAAGCGATGATCCGCGTAGCGGTCGAAGCGGTGGTGGGCCAATCCATCCTGGCCCATGGATGGCACAGCCGCACTCGGCCGCAGCCCACACCACTCACCCTCCGTGGACGCCCCGCTGACCGCCAGCACTGGACCAGGATGCTGCGCGGTGAGCGGATGATGATCCTCGCCAGCCTGGTGGGGAACGGCATCGCCACCCGGGACGGTCGGGCCATCCCCTGGAACCCGGACCGCTGGAACGAGATCTTCCTGCCCACGGACATGGCGTTCTGGCAACGGGCCATCGCCCATCGCGAATGCGATCCCTACGCGCCGGAGATCCCGTTTCCCGAGGGCCGATGGCCGCCCCGGGTGATCTCGGCGATCGTCCTCCCGAACACCCTGGAAGTGGCCTACACGCTCCACGAACACGATGCGATGCTCCGTGCCCGGACCATCCTGACCGACATGCTCGCGGCGCTCCCGCCCGGGGCGGATGCGACCGCCGCCGCAGCGGTGGTCGGTGACGCGCATCCACTGCTGGCCCCCCGGGATGGCGGCCTGGCCCTCGGCATCCGGATCCTCGGCCCGCGTTCGCTCCGCATCGCCGTCCGACCGGAGCAGGATGTGCCCGGCCTGGACCCGAGCCGGTACCGGAAGGTTTGGGAATCCCGCCGGCCAATGCCCCGGGACCGGAAGGGCCCCATCCACCAGCATGGCGCTGCGATCGACGTGGATCTCCCCTGATCGGGAGGGAATGCATGCCGCTCCACCCCCCACGGATGGCGACCGGCACTGACCTCGGCGTCACAACCTTCATCGCCGCTTCATCCGTTCTTCACCGGCGGATGCACACCCTGGGGGCATGGATGGCACCCTGCGCATCTCGCTGGTGACCGAGACCTGGCCCCCGGAAATCAACGGCGTGGCCATGACCCTCGGCCGGCTGGTCGATGGCCTGGCGGCCCGGGGCCACCGGGTCGAGGTGGTCCGTCCGCGCCAGGACCACGAGGGGCGCACCGCCCCCGCCAGCCCCTGCGGCCGGGTGACCCACCGGCTGCGGCCGGGGACCGCGATCCCCCGCTACCAGGGGCTGCGCATGGGCGCGCCGTCCGGGGACCACCTGACCAGGGCCTGGGGCTCGAACCCGCCGGATGTGGTGCATGTGGCCACCGAGGGGCCCCTGGGTTTCTCCGCCCTGGCCGCGGCACGCCGGCTCGGGCTGCCGGTGACCAGCAGCTACCACACGAACTTCCACGATTACGCCAAGCACTACCGCATCGGGCCCCTGGCCCGGCTGGTCCACGGCTACCTGCGCGGCTTCCATGCGGCGACCCGGGCGACCCTGGTGCCGAGCGCGGACCTGATCGAGACGCTGCGTGGGGCCGGCTGGCGCGACCTCGCCCTGTGGGCCCGGGGGGTCGACACCCGCCTCTTCTCCCCGGAGAAGCGCAGCGCCGCCCTGCGCACCCGGCTGGGCGCCGGCCCCGACGATCTGGTCTGCCTGCATGTGGGCCGGGTCGCCCCGGAGAAGGACATCCCCCTCGCCCTACGCGCCTTCGCCGCGATCCGCGCCCGGCGGCCGGGCACGCGCATGGCGGTGGTCGGAGGCGGACCGCTGCTGGAACGGTTGCGCCGGGAGCATCCCGACGCGGTGTTCACCGGCGCCCTGCCGGTGGCCGACGTGGCTGAGCACTACGCGAGCGCCGACCTGTTCCTGTTCCCGAGCCTGAGCGAGACGTTCGGGAACGTCCTCATGGAGGCCATGGCGAGCGGTACGCCCGCCGTGGCCTATGACTACGCCGCCGCGCGCATGCACCTGCGGCACCGCATCAACGGCCTGGCGATCCCCTGCGGGGACGAGGCCACCTTCATCGCAGCCGCCGTCGAGGCCGCCACCGACCACGCCCTGCGCGCCCGCCTGGGCGCTGCGGCCCGGACCACCGCCGAGGGCGTGGCCTGGAGTGCGGTGGTCGACCGCTTCGCCACGCTGCTCACCGACGCATCCCGGAGGGCCGCATGACCGCCTTCGACGCCATCGCCGCCCTGGACCTTGCCACGGTCCAGCGCTGCAACCGGATCAACCGCCGGGCCTGGGGCCGCCTGTTCGCCTGGACCAGCCGCCTGGGCGACGGGGTGTTCTGGTATGCGCTGATGCTCGCCCTGCTCCTCGCCGAGGGGGCCGGGGCGGTGCCGGTGGTGCTGACCATGCTCGCCTGCGGGATCGCCGGCGCCCTGCTCTACAAGGGCCTCAAGCTCAACACCCGGCGGCCGCGGCCATGCGACGTGGAAGGCAGCCTGACCCTGACCGTGGCCCCCCTGGACCGCTTCAGCTTCCCGAGCGGCCACACCCTGCATGCGGTGTGCTTCGCGGTGCTCGCCACCGCCCACCTGCCCATGCTGGGCTGGATCGCCATCCCCTTCGCGGTGCTGGTGGCCGCCTCGCGCATGGTCCTCGGCCTGCACTATCCCAGCGATGTGGCGGTGGGGGCGGTGATCGGCGGGCTGATCGCGGCGAGCGGGCTCGCTGCCGCCGCCGGCCTGGGGTTCGTGCCGTGAAGCGGCCGCAGGCTGCGAGGGGGAGCGCCGGAGGCGCGCTCCGGGGGCCAAGCCCCCGGGAATACGACGACCCCCGTGGCCATGGGCACGGGGCCGGCGCAGCCGGCGGTCCCGCCCAAGGCGGGACGGGTCGTGGGAAGCGGCCCATCGACCTGTTGGTGGTCAGCGATGTCCATCTCGGCACCTCGGCGTGCCGGGCGGCGGAGCTCAATGCCTATCTCAAGTCGGTGCGCCCGGCGCGGATCATCCTCCTCGGCGACATCGTCGACCTGTGGCACATCCGCCGCGGCTTCTGGTCCGAGGACCACACGCGGGTGGTCCGCCGCCTGCTGAAGGCGGTCATCGGCGGCACCCCGGTGACCTGGGTCACCGGCAACCACGATGCGGCCCTGCGCCGCTTCTCGCCCCTGGCCCTGGGCGGCCTGGAGATCACCGACCGCCTGGAGCTGGATCTGGAGGGTGGGCGCACCTGGTTCCTGCACGGCGACGCCTTCGACCTCGCCATCGGCACCGGCCGGTTGGCCGGACGCCTGGGCGGGTGGAGCTACGACCGCCTGCTCATGCTCAACCGCGGCATCAACACCGTGCGCGGCTGGTTCGGGCTGCCGCCGATGTCCGTGGCCAAGCGCATCGCCGGCTCGATCCCTGCCGCCCGCCGCCACATCGCCCGCTTCGAGGAGGCCTGCGCCCGGGCCGCCGCCGAGCGCGGTGCCGCCGCCATCGTCACCGGCCACATCCACCACGCGACCGACCGGGTCGTGATGGTGGACGGCACTCCGGTCCACCTGCTCAACAGCGGTGACTGGGTCGAGTCCTGTACCGCCCTCGAGTACGTCCACGGCCGCTGGTCCCTGGTCCGTTATGACGACCTGAGGGCCGAGGGCCTGGTCGACGACCCCCGGGACGCCGACCGCACCGCCGAGGTCCCGTCGCTGCTTGCGGCGGGCTGAGGCTGATCCCCGGTTCGGGAACCAGGAATCAGGCGAAGCGCAGCACCGTCCACTCGCCGCGGTCAGCGGGGCCGCGGCAGGCGTGCAGTTCGCGCAGGGCGGGCACCGCCACGAGACAGGCGTTGGTGCTCGTGCCCTGGTCGTCCTCGGGGAAGCGGTTGATCGAGTCGACGCCGTCCCGGCGGTCGGCGAAGATCGCCTTGATGCTCGCCACGTCCTGGGGCCGCTCCGCCAGCCAGGCCGTCATCCGGCGCAGGCGGGCCTGGGAGCTGGCGGTGGCGGCCTCGGCCTCGCGTACAGCGTGCTCGCCGTCCAGGCAGTGGTTGGTCCGGCACAGGGCGGCGGGGCCCGCATCCCTGCGCACGCAGCGGTCGGCGCTGCATTCCAGGTCGGCGACGCCGCCGGTGTCCGCCGCCCAGTAGGTGTGGGCCGCGGCCCGGGGGGCGTTGGCGACCACCGCCAGGGCGGCCTCCCGGTCCGGTTGCTGGACCATGCGGTGGAGCAGGTTGAGGTACGGGATGCCGGGCCGGTTGCCGCGCACCTTGATGTTCGTCGTGCCCACCGCCACGCCGTGCTCGTTCATGCCGACCAGGGACGGGCAGCCGGCCACGGTCACCGACCAGGTGGCGGGCCCGCGCTCCGGGCGGCGGTGGACCGCAACCACGTACTCCAGGTCCGGCGGATTCAGGTCCCAGGTCTGGCCAGCGATCACGATGCCGTCGCGGCTGCGCTGGGCCGGCACCAGGGCGGTGGTGCAGCCCTCGGCGTCCGCCGCCGGGGCGGCGATCACATCGCGCAGGTCGGTCATGTTGCCCGCCACATGCAGATGCACCGGGTCCACCCCGGCGGCGGTGGCGGTGGCGCGGAACTCGACCCAGCCATCGTTGTCCCAGGCTTCGAGCTGGTCCAGGGACCGCTGGCCGATCGACAGCAGCGGATCGAGCCCGCGGTGGCCGCGCTCCCACAGGTACGCCCGGGCGGCCCGCAACCGCTGCTCGACGAAGCGGCGGATCAGGGCGGTGCAGGCGTCGCCGTACTGGCGGCCCATCTGGGCGGGGGTGCCGGTGAGGCGGATCTCGGGCAGGTCGAGCATGGCGGCCCGGGATAGCAGGGTCCCGGCCGGGCGGAACCGGGGCCACGGCGGGCCTTGCTGCGCGGTTCGCGGCTTCCCCTGCCGGCGGCGCGGGTTCCACTCCCCGCATGCAGTCCTCGAATGCGGCGGTGGTCGTCTTCTCCGGCGGCCAGGACTCCACCACCTGCCTGGCCTGGGCCTGCGCCCGCTGGCCCCGGGTCGTGGCGGTCACCGTGAACTACGGTCAGCGCCACCAGATCGAGCTGACCGCCGCCCGGGAGGTGGCCAAGCTCGCCGGCGTCGAACAGGTGACCCTGCCCTGCGACAGCTTCCGCGCCCTGGGCGGCAATGCGCTCACCGGCAGCGAGGCGGTGGCGGACAGCGTGCGTGCCGAGACGGGCCTGCCCAACACGTTCGTCCCCGGCCGCAACCTGATCCTGATCACCCTGGCGGCGGCCTTCGCCTGGCAGCGGGGCATCACCGAGATCGTCACCGGCGTCTGCGAGACGGATTACTCCGGCTACCCGGACTGCCGGGAATCGACGATGACCGCGCTCCAGGCGGCCCTGCGCGCCGGCATGGACGCCCCGTTCACCATCCACACCCCGCTCATGCACCTCGGCAAGGCGGACACGGTGCGGATGATCCGTGATCTCGGCAAGCTGGACTGGCTCGCCCACAGCCACACCTGCTACCGGGGCGAGCGCCCGCCCTGCGGTACCTGCCCCGCCTGCCGGCTGCGGGCGAAGGGCTTCGCCGAGGCGGGGATCCCGGATCCGCTGATCGCCTGACTCAACGCGGCCGGTGGGCGCGGATCGCCGCCGCCACCGCCTCGGCGAGGATCGCCGATCCCGCCTCGGTGTAGTGGACACCGTCGCCGTTCTGCATGGTCTCGGGGCCCCGGGCGCGGACCACCGCCTCCAGGTCGTTCACCGGCACCCCGAGCCGGGCGCAGATCGCCGTGGCGACGCCGTTGTAGGCCCGCACATCCGCGTCGGAGCGGTCGAAGTCGTTCCACCGGGCATGCTCGGCCTTGGCCGCCGCATCGATCACCGGGGTGGTGGTGGCCCACACCACCACCGCCCCGGTGTGGATGCGCAGGTAGCGCAGCATGCGCTCGACATACAGCGCATAGACCGGCAGCGGGACGAGGGATTCGCCGCCGCCGAAATGATCGGTGCGCAGGTCGTGCAGCCCGCAGTTGATGTGGATCAGGTCCGGCTGGCGGTGCTTGGCCCACAGGTGCAGGTGCATGAGCACGTTCACCGCATGGCCACCGTTGGCCTCGGGGCCCCACACCTCCGCCTCGCCGGCGAGCAGGCGCTGGACGTGGGACTGGTAGCCGAGGCGGATGGAGTCACCGATGAGGATGGCGCGGAGCATGCGAAAGACCATCGCGGTCCCCACGGTGGTGCCAAGCCTCCGGTGCCGGCAGACCCGCGGCGCGCAGGGCCCGGCGCAGGGTCACGGCGGAGGTGAAGCCCGCTTGGTGGGCCACCGCCGCGCCGTCGAGGGCGGTCCCCGCCAAGAGCCGGCGGGCGGCGTCGAGCCGACGGGCCGCGAGCCACGGGGCCAGGGGCTCACCGACCCGCTGTCGGAAGGCCCGGCTCAGGTGCTCGCGGCTCACCCCCCAGGCCCGGGCCAGGGCCACTACGGAACCGATCCGCTCCGGTTCCCGCACCGCCTGGTCCACCGCCAGATCCACCGGCCGCCCGGCCCGGCGGCGGTCGTCCTCCGCCGCCGCCACCAGGGCGGTGACGAAGCGGGCCACCGCCGCCTGGCGCGCCACCGGGCCGCCGCCGGACCGCTCGGCGATGGCAAGCATGGATTCCAGGGCGGCAGCCATGGCGCCCGCCGCCCGGCCGGTGACCAGGGGGCCGCAGCGTTCCACCAGCCAGCCCCAGTGCTCCATGAGTCCGGCGCCGTGCAGTTCGACCCAGTGGCAGACATAGGTCCCGGCGGCGGGATCCCGGGCATAGGCGGTGGCATCGCCGTGGCGGAACAGCAACACCGAGCCGGGACCGGCGACCCGTTCCCCGGTCGCGTCCCGCCAACGCAGGGCCCCGGCCACGGTGAGTTGGCAATCGACCCGCCCTCGGGTGGGGCGGCGGCGGTTGTCCCAGGCATACGCCTGACCAGGCCGGATCGTCTGGCGACCCCAGCAGGCGAGATCCCACAGCACCGGCAGCGTGTCCATGTCACGGATCGTCCATCCCGGTCACCGGCCGGCCAGCGACCGCCGGCGGCGCCCCGACAGGCTCGGTGGCGGAGGCTCCCCATGTCCGCCCGACCCCTCGCCGTGTACTGCAACTGGTCCGCCTACGACGAATTGAGCGACCCCGACCATCCGGTACCCCTGACCGAAGACCTGGCCATGGCCCAGCTCGCGGAACTGGTCCGGCTGCGCCGGCAGGGCGTGCGCTTCGACGTCTACCTGATGGACTGCTTCTGGTACGCCCCGGACGGCGGCTACCGGACCTGGCGCACGCCACACTTCCCCGCCGGGGGCGATCGCTGGCTGGCGGCCTGCCGGGAGGCCGGCGTCCTGCCGGGCCTGTGGATCGGGCTCAATTCCCTGTCGACCAGCAAGGTCGCCCACCCGGACTGGGCGGCATCCCTGAGCGCCGACGGCCGGCGGGCGAGCCTGAGCGCGGGGCCGTTCCTGGCCCACCTCGTGGCCGGGCTGGAGCACTGGTACGACCGCGGCGTGCGGCTGTTCAAGTTCGACTTCGCGGATCTCGGCGCCGGCACGCCGGACCAGGTGGCGACCCTGCTGCCGTCGGACCTGCGGGCGGCGAATGCGGCGGCCCTGCGCGGGGCCCTGGCGGCGTTCCGGCGCACCCGGCCGGACTGCCGGCTCATCGCCTACAACGGGCTGGAAGAGACCTATCTCCAGGGCGGCACCGCCGACTGGGGCCGGCGCTCCCTGGACACCCGGTGGATGGAGTGCTTCGACACGGTCTACACCGGCGATCCCCGGCCGGCGGATGTGCCGGCGGCGGATTTCTGGCGCAGCAAGGATGTCTACTCGGACCACTTGGTGCGCTCCTACCATGCCCAGGGCTGGCCCCTGGAGCGGCTCGACAACGCCGGCTTCATGATCGGCACCACCGCCACCTGCTACCACCGCGGGGTCGCGGGGTGGAAGGGCATGCTCCTGCTGAGTCTCGCCCGGGGCGGGGGGATCACGACCTTCTATGGCAATCTCGACCTGATCGATGACACGGACGCCCGCTGGTGGGCCGAGGCGCAGACCCGCCATGACCGCCTCCAGGCGGCCGGGACGGTGACCGCCTTCGGCGGCATCCCGGGCAGCGCCGCCGCCTATGGCTGGGCGTCGGAGGCGGGGATGGACGGCCTGTGGACCGCGGTGAATCCCGCCCAGGCCCGCACCACCCTGCGCATCCCCGGAGCGGCGGGGGCGACCGTGGTGTTCCACGACGGCACCGCCGTGCCCGATCTGCGGACCGATGGCGACGATCTGCTCGCGGATTTGGCACCGGAGCAGCTGCTGGTCGTGGGCCGGGGATGCGGCGCCGGAACCCTGGGCACGGAACCCACCGGCCCCCGGGCGGCGGATCTGGTGCCGGTGGCGGCGGTGGTACGCCAGGACCCCACCGCCCCGTTCCGGATCCCCAACCGGACCGAGGCGGTGGTGGCGGAGCCGCCCGCGGGCGTGCTGCGCATCGTCGTGCGCCAGGTACGCGGCGGCCGCCCCCATCGTTCCTGCGGCCTGCACCATGGCTGGGGTCTGCTGCCCCACGACCGCATGCTCACGATCACCGCCGAACAGGGCGGCGCCCCCCTCGCGGTGGCACGGAGCGATGACAAGGCGGTGTGGGCGGGCCTGTCCTGGGCGGTGGGCCGGATCGAGCCCGCCCCCGGACGCGGGCCGGTCCTCATCCGGGTGGCGGCGGCGGAGCCGCTGCCGGTGGACCTGGGCATCTCGGTCTTCGCCGAGCGGCCCTGATCAGGGCCGGACCACAGGCCCCGGCGCGGAGAGCCCGGTGATCACCGGGGCACCGTTGACGATCTCGTAAGCCCCAGCGTCTGGAGCCGCCATCTGCGGCCGGGCCACGCCCAGCAGGTCCACCGTCGGCGTCGCGCCGGCGATCCATACAGCCCGGTCGATGGCCGGACTGCCGGGGCGCAGGCGGAAATCCGCGGCGGTGGCGCTCGTGGACAGGGTGCGGACCAGGGGATCCGCCACCACGCTGCCGGTGCCCAGCACCGCCACGGTCCCACCCCAGTAGACGTTGCGGGCGTAGGTGATGGTGTCATCGACGCCGGGGGCGTTGTTCACCTTCCCGCCTGGTCTGGCGATGCAGACATTGCCTTCGATCCGCACATCGTCCGCATCGCTGGCGGACAGCTCCGCATAGCCGACCACCGTCCCGTTGTGGTAGGTGGTGTTGCAGAGGAAATCCACGCGATCCGATTCGTAGGCGTGCATGCCGGAGCCGCCGTTGCCCACGCTCAGGTTGCCCGCCACCAGGGTCCGGTGCGGATAGGCGCCCCGGGTGCTGCCGTTCTGGCTGTTGCGGTTGTCGTCGATGATGATCCCGTTGCCGTCGCTCAGGCGGCCCAGGCTCTTCCATTTCACCAGGCTCTGGTTCTTGAACAGGATGTTCCCGCGCACGATGTTCCCGTAGGGCGCGGTCGTGTAGCCGGCGACCGTCCAGCTCTGGAAGATCGAGATCCCCGATTGGGCGTAGCGACCGTACCAGGCATTGCCGCGCACCGTGCAGCCCTCGACCACCACCTGATCCGCCTGGATGAACTGGATGCCGCCGCCGGGCCAGTCCTCGACGAGCAGATCCTTCAGGACGATGTGATGGTCCGGAGCCCCCTTGGAGCGCGCATCCGTGGTCACGCCGGTGGTGTTGTAGATCGGATTCGGCGAGGCGTTCTCGTAGTCCGCCTCGGCGGCGGCCAGGGTGAGGTCGGCGTTGTAGCCGCGCAGGATGAGCCCTTCGATCCGCTGGTAGTCGGCGCTGATCCGGAGCCCCGCCCAGCCGGTGCTGCGCAGCACCGGGGCATGGCCCGGCAGGGCCTTCCAGGTGATCCATGCCCCGGCGGTGCCGGAGCGGGTCAGGTTCACCGTGTC
>CAMCAC010000039.1 GCA_945872305.1 Candidatus Kuenenia stuttgartensis
CGCTCCGGCCGCGACGGCGGCGCTCCGCGCCCCGGCCGCCGCCGGCTGAATGACACCGCCCCCGCCGGCTGGCGGCGGGGGCTTACCTGGACACCTCCCGATGCACGCATCCCTCCTCGCCTTCGGCCTGCCCTCCGGCGCCGAATGGATCATCATCCTGGTCATCGCCCTGCTCATTTTCGGGCCGAAATTACCGTCGATCATGCGCGGCCTGGGCGGCAGCATGCGCGAATTCAAGAACGGCATGAGCGGCGAGGTGCCGCCGGCGCCGCCGACCGCCGGAACGCCACCGCGTTGACCGTGTCAGCGGCCCCGGACCACCGGAGCCGTTGATGCGATCAGGCGGTACAGGGGCCGGGCGCAGTCCGCGCAATGGGCCACGGCATAGCCGGGGCGGTCGCTGCGTCCGCCGACCAGCGGGCCCCCGCAGACCGGACACCGCTTGGCGGCGGGATCCGGAGCCCGCCCTTGGACGATCTGATCGGACATGTCAGGAGCCTGTCCGGGATTCCCGGCCAGGCCATCACCGCCCCGGGCCATGCCCGGGGCGGTGATGGTTTCTGGGGATCCTGGATCGTGCCGGCCCACCACCCGGTCCGGAAGCGCCAGCGCCCCCACCGGCTTTCACCGCTGGATGCCGGCGAAGACGCCGGCACTCACGGGTGGCTCCACGGTGCGATCATGTCCATCCAGCCGGCAGCATCCCGGTCGCTGGTTCATCTCCGCGGTCTCCGCGTCTCTGCGCCAGCCCGGCGCAAGGCGCCCCGGGGGAACCCCCGCCTGCCCGCTTCCGGCCACCGGCATCGCCATAGCCTATGCGCATGGCACTGCCGGACCTCCCTCCCCATGCCCTGGCCAGCCTGGTGGCGATCGCCGAGCATGGCTCCGTGTCCGCCGCGGCCCGGGCCCGGGGGCTGAGCCAGCCGTCGATCAGCCGGCAGATCCAGGACCTGGAGAAGACCCTCGATGTGCGCCTGCTGGAGCGCACCGCCCAGGGCGCCCGCCTGACCCCCGCCGGCGAGGCCCTGGTGGACGGGGCCCGGGATGTCCTCGGTGCCCTGGCCCGCCTGCCGGAGCGGGTGAAGGACCTCGCCGGGCAGGTGGCCGGTACCGTGCGCCTGGGCACCGTGGATTCGATCGGGATCTATGTCCTGCCGCCGCTCCTGGCCCGCTTCGCCCAGGAAAATCCCCGGGTCCAGGTCCAGGTGGTGTGCCAGTCGAGCCCCCAGCTCATGGCCATGCTCGTGGATGGCGAACTCGATGTGGCGGTGGGCACCACCGAGCACCCGAAGCTGGCCTGTGAGCGTCTGTACCAGAACCCGCTGGTGATGGCCTGGGCGCCGGGCCTGCCGGAGGCCCAGGTGCCGACCACCCTCAAGGAACTGGCCCGGCGGCCGGTGATCACCTTCAGCAAGGGCCTGACCATCCGCACCCTGCTCGACCAGGCGTTCGCCAAGGCCGGCCTGGAGTTCCGGCCGGTGGTGGAACTGGCGAACGTCGAAGTGATCAAAGCCATGGTCCGCGCCGGCCTTGGCTTCGGCATCCTGCCCGACGGCTGCGTGCAGGGCTACGAACTGCAGACCAGGGCCGTGCGCGGCATCGACATCAGCCGCACCATCCGCCTGATGTTCCGCCCGGATCCGAGCAGTTTGGCAGTCCAACGCATGGTCGAGACGCTGCGTTCATTGCGGCGGGTCTGATGCCTCGCCGAAGCCGACTGATGATGACTCCACACAGCCGACGGGAGATCGGAAGGGCACGGAGGGCCACGGAGCGCACACAGGATTCCTCCGCGGCCCTCCGGTTCCTCCCGACCTCCTGTGCACTGCATCCATATACCATCCCCAAGCCATGTTCCCCGCGCTCCACGCCCTGAAACCCTACCCCATGGCCCAGCTCCAGGCCCGCAAGGCGGCACTGGCGAAGGCGGGCATCCCGATCATCGACTTCGGCATCGGCGATCCGGTGGAGCCGACCCCGGCGTTCATCCCGGAGGCTCTGAAGGCGGCGGTGCCGGAGGTGAGCCAGTATCCGAGCGTGGCGGGAACCCCGGCCCTGCGCCGGGCGGTGGCGGGCTATCTCCAGCGGCGCTTCGCGGTGGCGGTGGATCCTGACACCCAGGTGCTGCCGTCCGCGGGTTCGAAGGAGGCGATCTTCCACCTCGCCCTGGCGGTGCTCGATCCCACCACCGGCCGCGACGGCGTGGTGTTCGGGACCCCGGGCTACCCGGTGTACGAATCGTCGGCGCTCTTTGCCGGCGGTCGGGCGGTCCCGGTGGTGCTGGAACGGGACCGAGGATTCCGCCTGGATCTGGCGGCGCTGCCGGCGGCGGAACTGGATCGCACCGCCATCGCCTGGATCAACTATCCGCACAATCCCACCGGCGCCTGCGTGGACCGCGGCTACCTGCGGGCCCAGGCGGACTGCGCGGCGGCGCACGGGATCCTGCTCGCCAGCGACGAGTGCTACCAGGACCTGTGGTTCGCCGACGAGCCGCCGCCGTCCCTGCTCCAGGAGCGCACCGCGGGCGTGCTCGCCTTCCACTCGTGCAGCAAGCGCAGCGGCATGACCGGCTACCGTTCCGGCTTCATCGCCGGGGATGCGGCGCTCATCGCCCGCCTGCGTGGCTGGCGCGCCCACTTCGGGGTCGGCTCGCCGGCCTTCGTCGAGGCCGCCGGGGCCGCCGCCTGGGCCGACGACGGCCACGCCGCGGACCGCCGGCGCATCTTCGCCGCCAAGTGGGCGGTGCTGGCCGAGGGCCTGCGCGCCCGCGGCATCGAGGTCCTGCCATCGAGCGCCGGCCTGTACCTGTGGGCCCGGGTGCCGGACGGCGATGCGGACGCCTACGCCGCCCGCTGCCTGGAGCGCGGCATCGTCATCTCGCCCGGCGGCTTTTTCGGCGCCGGCGGCGACGGATGGTTCCGCCTCGCCTTGGTACCCGCCGTGGACCAGTGCCGATCCGCTGTGGCCACATGGCCCTGATCCCGTCGATCATCGACGGGGACGAAGCGCGGCACGCGGACGGCATCCTGGCGATCCTCAACCACGCGATCGTGCACAGCACGGCGCTCTACGACTACCATCCGCGGACGGCGGCAAGCATGGGCCCGTGGTTCGCCGCCCGCCGGGCCGCCGGCGCGCCGGTGCTGGTGATCGAGGATTCCGCCGGGGTCGCGGCCTTCGCCACCTGGGGCCCGTTCCGGCCGTTCCCCGCCTATCGGCACACCATGGAGCATTCGGTGTACGTGCGCCACGATGCGCGCGGCCGGGGCCTGGGCCGCCTGCTGCTCACCGCCCTGGTGGAGCGGGCCGAGGCCGCCGGCGTCCACATGCTGGTGGGGGCGATCAGCGCCGACAACGGACCGAGCATCCGCCTCCATGAAGCCTGCGGATTCCACCATGCGGGCACCGTACGCGAGGCCGGGCGAAAGTTCGGCCGCTGGCTCGATCTCGCCCTCTACCAGCGGATCCTGTCCGGGCCGGCGGATCCCGCCGAGGGCTGATCAGCGGGCCAACCGCCGGGCGAGGCGGATCGCCGCCGCCAGGGAGCGGTGGTCGGCGGTCCCCTGCCAGGCGATGTCGAAGGCGGTCCCGTGGTCCACCGAGGTGCGGACGATGGGCAGGCCCAGGGTCACGTTCACCCCGTCGTCCATGCACAGGGCCTTGAACGGCGCCAGACCCTGGTCGTGGTACCAGCACACGAAGCCGTCGTAGCGGGCCCGGGCGGCGGGGGTGAAAGCGGTGTCCGGCGGGAGCGGCCCTTCGGCGTCGATGCCGAGCTGGAGCAGCTCCGCCACCGCGGGGATCACCCGGCGGTCCTCGTCGCCGAACAGCCCGCCCTCGCCGGCGTGGGGATTGCAACCGAGGACTGCGATGCGCGGCGGCCGGCCGCGGATGCGACGCAGGGCGGCGGCGAGCAGCCGGCCGGTCTCGACCAGACGCCGCGGGGTCACGAGATCCGGCACCGCCCGGAGCGGCACATGCACCGTGGCGAGGGCCACCGCGCAGCGCCGATGGTAGAGCAGCATCGTCTCGCCGGCGACACCGCAGCGCTCCGCGAACCATTCCGTGTGGCCGGGGAACGGCACCCCGGCGAGGTGGATCGCCTGCTTGTGGATCGGCGCGGTGACCACCGCCGTGTAGCGGCCGGCCTTGGCCCCGGCGATGGCCTCCTCGATGGCCGCGGCGGCGATCAGGCCCGCCTCGCGCTGGATCTGGCCGGGGCGGATGGCATCCGGGTCGATGCCGGCGGGCAGCACGTCGACGATGCGCGCCGGCATGGCCAGCCCGAGCCGCTCCGCGACCCGCTCCAGGATGCGCCGGCTGCCGACCACCACCGCGGATCCGGCGGCGCGCAGGCACAGCTCCGGGCCGATCCCGGCGGGATCGCCCATGGTCACCGCCACCGGAGCCATCACAGCCCGCCGAAGACCTGGAGCTCGTCGAGCCGCCAACGCACCCCGACCACATCCAGGCGCAGGGTCCCGGCGGCGGTGGGCACCGGTCCCTCGGCCATGAGCTGATCGCCCAGATACACGGTGACCGCGCCGGCCTGACGGCGGATGCGCAGGCTGCCGGTGAAGCCTGGGGCGAGGATCACCTCCTGGCGCAGACCCTGGCCCAGGCGGATGCGCGGCCGGTCGCCGACCAGGTCGATCACCAGCCAATCGTCGCAGGACACCACCGTCGCGGGATCGGCGCCCACCGGCGCGGACTCGATGACCAGGGTCGCATCCAGGTCCCCGGCGGGGATCGGCACCGCCACCCCTGCCGGGGCCCCGGGCGCGCCGGTGAGCACCCCATCGCGCAGTTCGACCTCGCCCAACGGCGTATCGATCATGGCCAGGTCGGCCGGATCGTCGAAGCGGGCAAGGACCGCCGTACCTCCGGTCAGGGCCTGCCGACGGGCGAGGGCGGCAGGGTCGGCGCCGGTGCGGGCCAGGATGGCCTTGGCCTTGGTCGGGACGCCAAGGACCAGGAACCCCGCGCCGGCGGCCACCGCCCGGGCGCCGGTCGCAGTGGATGCCCACGGCTGCCAGCCGCGGGTCAGCCGGGCGGCCTCGGCGCATTCCGCCGCAAAGCGGCGGTGGAGGTCGGACAGCGGCGTTCCCGCGAATGCAGGGGCGATCCCCGCCGCGATCCCCGGAAGCTGGCTGAATCGGTCAGCCTCCAGCGCCTTGCGCGCTTCACGCCGTGCACCCTGCAGGCGCTGGGCGAGCAGCGCCAGGCTCTCCTGGTACAGGGCCTCGGCCCGGGCCCGTTGGCCGGACGGGGCACGATCGCGAAGCGCGATGGTGGCCTTGAGGCGGGCGGCGAGCTGGTCGGGGGTTCCGGCGGCCGGCAAGGCGGCCACTTGGCGCCGGAACCACTCGCCCCCATCCACCGCCAGACGGGCCTCGACCAGATCCGCGGAGCGGCGGAGGTCGTCACCGATGGACTGGGCACGGAAGCGGCGCAGGGCCAGCTCCGCCGCACCCCACTCCCCACGGGACGTATTGCGATCGATCTGGAGCTGGACCGCGGTCCAGCGGGAATCCAGGACCGGTACCGGGGCTGCCGACGAGGCCGAGGGAGACGCCACCGTGGTGGGGACCGGCACGGGATGAACGGGGACTGGGGCCGGATCAGGCCTCGCTGCGATGGGGTCCGGCGGTGTCGTGGCATCACCAGCGAAGATGATCCGGGCGCCCACGGCGCCGGCGACGAGGGCAACGCTCACCACGACGCCACCGGCGATGAGTCGACGGCGGGCCTGGGCCTCACGGATCTCGGCCCTGGCCTGGGCCCGGCGGGCGTTCTCCTGGGCGACCAGGGAGCGGTCCCGCCTCCCGGCGCTGGCGCCCTGGCGGGCGGCATCCAGGCGCTGGGCGACCTCGGCCATGCTTTGGGGCCGACGGCCGGGTTCCTTGGCCATCATGGCCAGCACCGTCTCGCGCAGGGCGCGTCCGACCTGCTCAAGCTCCTCCGGATCCGGTTCCTCGGACAGATGCGCCTGGGCCACCTCCCGGGCAGTCACGCCCTGGAACGGCGGCTGGCCCGTCAGGGCGTGCCAGAGCACGGCTCCGAGCTGGTAGACGTCGGTACGCCCATCACAGGTTCCGCCCCGGACCTGTTCGGGGGCCATGTACCATGCGCCGGAAACCGGCATCCCCGCCGCCACCTGACCGCGGCCGAACACGGCGGCCAACCCCACGTCGCAGAGCTTGACCCGCCCCTGGGGCGTGATGAGCGCCACCGCGGGGCGGAGATCGTGGTGGTACAGCCCTTTTGCGTGGGCTCCCGCGAGCGCAGCGGCAAGCCGGGCGATCGAGTCCGCGGCGAGATCCGGGTCGATGGTCGCATCGCGGGCGATCATCTGGTCAAGGTTCTCGCCGGCGACCAGCTCCATGGAGTACCACAGCAGGCCGTCATCGTCACCGCATTCATGGACCCGCACGAACCCGTCGTCGGTCAGGCTGGCGGCACGGCCCATCCCCTTGAGGAAGATCTCCGAGAATCCAGGCCCGGCTGCGATGGCCTTGGCCACGACCTTGAAGGCCACATCGCGTTCCAGGTTGAGCTGTCGGGCGACATAGACCGCACCGGTCGGACCCTTGCCGAGCAGCCGATCGACCCGGTATCCGGCGATGGTCCGGCCGAGGACCGGCTCGGCGCCCTGGCTGCCGCTGGCGGAACCGCTGGCCGCAGGGCCGGCAAACCGGATCTCATGGGCCCCGATGGTGATCACCGATCCGTCGACGAGCGGCTTCCGGCCGGTGAGCGGGGCTCCGTCGAGGATGGTGCCGTTCGCACTGCCCAGGTCCTCGACCCACCAGCCGCCATCCCGTTGGAAGACGCGGGCGTGCTGGCGGCTCGCGGCGGCATCCAGGATGCGCACTGCGCAATCCCGGTGACGGCCGAGGATCGCCTCGCGATCGAGGGGATGGCGGGTTCCGGCGACGACCAGGTCAGGCATGGCGGCATGGTCCGGGGACCTCGGCCGCCGCAACCGCTGCACGTTGCCGCGTCGGCGGTCCGCCCGACCCCCTGTCCGGCGGGTCGATCATGGCCCGGACCACCGCCGGTTCAGCGGATGATCCGGGTCCACGATCCGATGCCGTCGAGGGTCATGCCGAAGGGCGTGAACGGAGGGGTGCCTTCGGCGGTCAGGAAATCATCGTTGAACTGGTAGGCCCGGACCGGTTCCGCATAGATCACCGGGCACTGGCCATTCCAATCCGCGGACCCGTGGATGGTGGTCCAGGAAGCGGTCGGGGCCGTGGTCCCGAACGGTGTCCGGCCATAGGTCTTGGGCGCATCGTGCAGGAACGCCTCCGTGTACCGGCGGGTATCGAGGACCACCAGGCTTCCCCGGTAGGTCATCGTCGTGCCGTTCCAGTTCTCGAGGAACTGCAGGGCATCCACGAACGGGGCGGCCTGCCCCTCGGCCACGCGATCCCGGCCGGTCGGGATGTTGTGGGTGACCAGCGCCGCATTGTAGGTGGTGGAGGACGCCGCCGCACCCAGGGTCTGGGCGGCCAGGGTGCCGAGTCCGGACACCGAACCGGTCCCGGCGGTGTTGGTCACGGTCAGGCCTTCGGTCTGATACTTGAGGTCGCCGATGAATTCGTCGGTGACCGGATCGCGGCTCCACCGGTTCGACAGCAGCGTGATCGCATCACCCATCACGGCGAGGGGCGCGAACTTGTCGGGATCCGTGCTGTTGGAGCTGACCGCGTGCTCGACCGTGTTGAGATCACCCTGGATGTAGAGGTGGTTCGGGGTGACGATCGACATGCGCGTGCTGCCGAAGGCCGGCGTGGTCGCGTGGGTGACCGTGGAACCGACCTGCGTCCCCTTGTCCGCGTAGGCCCAATCGATGTTGCTCCCGTTGTGGATGCGCACCCCGTGATGGAAATGCTGCGGCTTGAAGGCCGGGGCCTGGGCCAGGGAGTAGGGCTGGAGCTTGTGCACGCCCACATGGTACAGGGCCGGATGGGTCCACCCGTGCAGGGGCTGGCCGTTGGCGACCTCTTCGCTCGCCGCGACACCGCTGTTGGGCAGCGGCAGACTGGCCGACGGGCTGAAGGGATTCACCGCGGTCGGGGTCCCCAGATCCGGATCGGTGGCCGGATTCCACGCATACCGGTTGTGACGGTGCGCATAGAGCAGCCCGTTGAACCGGGTCCTCAGGATGTCCGGGCTGTTGATGGTCGGCGCCGCCGCCGGGTCCGACAGCGGCCGGCGGGTCGCCTCGGCGATCGTCCGGCCACGCAGGTAGTCCTGGAGCATGCCCAGATCCAGGCTGAGGACCGTGGTCTTGGCAAGCAGGCTGCGGACCGTCAGGTCGGTGAAGTTCGAGGAATCCTTGGCGATGGGCGTTGCCGCGGCGGCGGCGGCCCGATGCGGCCACCAGCGCGACTGGCTCCAGAACTCACGGGGATGGTAGAACCAGTCCTCGCCGGCGATGCCGGCGGTCGCACTCGAGGACGGCCGCCAGGTGAAGAAGTCCTCGGTGATGTCGGTGCCGCCCATGAACACCTGGTACTGGCTCGCCAGATAGCGGTCCATGGCGTCGGCGGCGGTGGTGGCATTCCAGTCATCGCGGTCGATGACCCCGTCGGCGACCTCGGTGGTCTCGATGCGGATGTTGGCGAACTCAGCGGTCGCGGCCAGATTGGCATCACCGGACTGCAGGCACGGACCGACAAGCAGCTCGTTGCTCCAGGAGGTCGGCAGGGCGATGCCCGACAGGGCGGTCTGGAAGTCCGAGGGGGCAGGATTGGCATTGGACCCGGCGTAGTAGCGGAGGGAGAAGCTCCCGCCGGTCGCCTTCTCGATACGCAGCCACACCTGGGTGGCGGTCCCGACGCTGATGTCATCACCCATCTTCCATGGCTGGGTTCCGTTCTGCCAGGTGGAGGCGCCCGTGTTATTCTCCCGGCTGGTGATCGCGACCGTGGGAGCGGACGGCCCGCGGTAGAAGTCCGGCTGGAAGCCGCCGGTGTTGGCGACCGTGGTGGTGATGGCGCCCCACAGGGGATTCCACGGCGCGTACTGGTCCACCGCGGCGGCGAACCAGGTGCCGGCGGTGGTGACCAGGCTGTTCACTTGGAACTGCACCGTGCTGCCGGCGCGCTGGACCTGGAAGGTGCGCGGGAAGACCGGGATGGTGGGTACACCCGCATCGGTGATCGCCGAGGTGGAACCATCGGCCGGGGCCGTCGCATTCGGCGTCCAGGTGCTCGCCGAGGTGGGCAGGGCCTGGAGGGCGGTGTACGATCCACCGGTCATGGTGTTGATGTCCGCCACCGTGGCCAAGCCGACCACGCCGATCTTGTTGATCGTCGGAGCGGAACCCGTGTACCAGAGCGTGGTGTTGCCACCCAGGGTGTTGCTGGTCTGGTTGACGGTGGTCCCATTCACCCAGGAGCCATAGCGGTTGTAGTCATAGCGACGACGGAGCTGGGTCCATCCGCTCGCTCCCATGGTGCCATAGACATACCAGCGATCTGCGCTCGGCGGCACGGTTGCCGCACCCGTGTACGAGGTACTGCTGTTGATCTGGTCGTCGTCCACATTGCCGGTGTTGTAGGTGGTCGTTCCGGTCGGGTTGGTGAAGATACGGATCCGCCGCTGGTTGGAGCGGTCCGCATCGATGAATCCCGCCACTTCGCCGAACAGCTGATAGGTCGCAACCTGGTATGCGGTGCGCTGCTGGCGCTTCTGGATGTACTGGGTCCGGGTTCCGACATAGGTGCCCCGGCTGATGCTGCCCGAGAAGGTCCAGGTCACGCCACCGCCCAGGTTGAGGTCCGGGACGGAGACCGGCGTCACGCTCGGGGTCCAGGTGATGCCGCTGTTGACGGTGTTGGTCGGATAGCTGACCCCGCTGACCTGGAGCGTGCCGATGGCGGTCTGGCCCAAGGTGGCGCTGCGATTGACCCCGGCGACGCTGAGCGAGCTGTCGAAGACCACGCCGGTGGCGTCGGCGACGCCGTTCGGTGAGGACCCGGCCCCGATGTAGAACTGGTTGCCGAGGGTATGCTCAGACTGCCAGGCCCGTTCCAGCCGCCGCTGGGTGAACACCCCGCGGGCAGGGGACCAGCCGACCATCAGGTACCGGTCGGAACCGGACATGAGCGGGGACAGGCCACCGCCGCCATCGCGGAGCATCAGGCCGTACTTGGCCGCCGGGGCGACCGAGGACGGGGTCGGATTGCGGACCAGGAGCTGGACCGCCGTGAACTTGCTGCGGTCGAAGGCGGCCCCCTCGCTGCGCCGGAACATCTGTCCGGCGTCCGCGCTGTGCCCGGTGGGGGCGGTGGGGATGGTCACCGCCGACGGCCAGTGTCCGGCCCGCCAGGTGAGGGTCAGGGAGGGGAACGATCCGCTGTTGCGGTAGGCCTCGACCACCACCGGCACGGTCGCCCCGGCGACCAGGCTCTTGGAGCCGACCAGGGGGGCGTTGAGATTCGGGGTCAGGCTGCCGAACCAACCGTCATAGACGAGGTCCCCATCGACGAACACCCGGGCCGGGGCGGTGCCCATGGTGAATCCGAAGGCGTAGGTCGCCGAGGCGGCAGGGACGAGCATCGCCTCCCAGCGGTAGGACCGCCAGGTGCCCGCGTTGATGTCACCAAGGGTGCCGTGGGCCGCACCGGGGGTGGCGACCGCGACGGAGCCGGTGGCCGAGGGCTGGCCGAGCAGGCTGTTATAGGTCTCGTTGCCAACGTTGGTGTAGGCATTGGTCGGCAACGGCCGGTTCTGGTCGTGGAACTGGGTCACCTTCCATCCGGACACGGATGCCGCGGTCGCGGCGCGCAGGTGGACGAAGCGCCAGTTCTCTTCGTAGAAATACGGTTTGCGCGGCGAGACATCGCCACCGCTGGCGCTGTACAGGGCGGCCCGGGTCGGATCGGTGGTCTGCGCCACGGTGGACCACCGCCAGTCGGTGCCCCAATTGCTGAAACCGACCGTCGAGGTAGTGTTCGTATTGTCGTTGCGGCGTGGCCCGGGCGCGTTCGCGGCGGTGATCGTGATGCTGCCTTGGATCCCGTTGTACTGCTGCCGGCGCAGGCCGCCGGTGCCGTGGTTCAGCCAGGCGGAGCCGGGATAGGAGCTCCCACCGCGGAACCGCTGGTGGATCGCGTCGCTCAGGTCGACGGCGGTGAACGGGAAGGTGGTCGGATACCACTGTTTTCCATAGGCGTACGGCAGATATCGGGGGTGCCCCTCGGGCACCATCACGCCGACCTGACCGGTCCCGGGCCAGAGGGTGGTGTCGGGGATCTGCCGCTCCCGGATGGTCAGGCCGGACGCGGCGGCGATCTGGGTGTTGAGGGTGTCCGAGCCGCTGCTGCCCGCGGTGAACCAGCCGGTGCCGTTCACCCGGCGGGCGAAGTGGATGTCGCTCTGGCCAAGGGCATAGCGCAGGTACTGGCCGGCGGCCTCGATGGCGGGGTCCGCGGTCGGCACGGTCAGCGTGCTGCCGACGCCACCGACGAAGAGCGGACGCTGGTGCTCGCCCGGCTGGTCGAGATTCTCGATCTGCTGCGGCTCGAAGGCGCGGTTGCGCATGAGCGGCGGCAGGCGGATGACCCGGCCGCCGGTGCGGTTGTCCTTCACCCGGCCGGCGAAGCCCGGGGCGGTGGTCTGGCCGGACAGGGTCGGCCAGTCGTCCTGCCGGCTGTCGTTGGCCTGGTTGACGCCGGCATCCTGGTCGATCCCCCGGATGGCGGTGCCATTGACCACCTGCCGGGCATCGATGGGATTCCAGGCGAGGCTGCTGCCGCTGCCCTGGGCGCCGACGGTGATCGCCCCGGAGACCGGCTTGATCCGCCACGGCGAGATGAGGGTCCCGTTGAGGGTGACGTTGTCGATGGTGTCGGACGGACCTTCCGGGTAGTGGCTGCTCGCCGGCGGGGCGATGCCGAGATCGATCGCATCCGCCTTGGCCCAGGAGACGCCGGAGGGACCGGAGCCGGCGGCGGAACTGACATCGCTGGTCAACGGGAATTCGTTGACGATGGCGTACATCAACGCCTTGTTGAGGCGGAATACGCCATCCGCCGAGGTCACCGCCACGGTCCGGCCCGCGGTGTCCGGTCCGATCGTCGTGGAGCTCGGCAGCAGTCCGCTGGTCAGGGGGCCGAGACGGGCGATCTTGTCGTTCACCCGCAGACCGCCGCCCAGGTACACGCTGCCGTTGGAATGGATGCTGCCGCTGATCTGGACCGGGTCCGCGTGCGACAGTTCCAGATCGCCGGCAGGACCCTCCTTCGCATAGAAGATCACGTAGCGGAACAGGGGCTCCATGTTCACCGCCGCGTAGCGGGCGCCCTGGACGCGCGACTGGACGACCCCATCCGAGGCATAAAGGCGGGCATCACCGCGGATGCGGAAGGCGTAGACCACCGGATTGTCCCGCTCCTCCGGCAGGAGGGTCGGGGCCGCGGACGGGTCCGGGGGTGGATTCTGGATCCACGGGATGTCATCGCCGCTGCCGTCCTGGGACCGGGTGGCGATGGGCTCGATCGCCCAGCGGACCTGCACCTGGCCGACGTAGTCCACGCCGTAGTTGGACTCGCCGAGGAACACCGCGGGGTCGGCGAAGCGGGGATCGAACCGGCGGACCAGCCCGGGGCCGCCCTGGGCGGCGGCCTCGGCGACCATCGCCTCGCGCCGGCGGAGCACCGCCTCGAGGGCGGAGACGGTCTGGGGCTGGCTGGCCAGGCTGCGCGCCTCGCGCAGGGAGGCGATGCCGGAATCCGTCGTCGAGAACACCAGGGCGGCGACGAGCACCGCGACCCCGAGGGTGAGGACGAGGGCGTTGCCGGAGCGCGCGAACGATGCAGGGGCCTGGTTCATGGCGTCACCGGGTAGGCGGGATGGGTGAGGACAGGGATGGCGGCATCCGGCGTGAGGGTGGTCGCCGCCTTGATGATGCCGTCGGCCGCGGTGCGCATGCCGACGACCACGGTGCCCTGACGGGGGATGCGGGCTCCGCCCGCGGTCGGGTCGGCGACCGGGCGCAGCAGGGTCAGGGTGAAGCGGATCTGATCGACCGCCGGCGCGACATAGGCGGGGGCCGAGCGCCGCGTCTCGGCGATCATGCGGATCACGTTTTCGGACAGGATGCGGTCGACCACGAAGCCGAACGGGGCCGACGGATCGGTGATGAGCTGGCCGAGCCCGGTCCCGGACTCCAGCCCGGCGGACACCGCCACCTTGCGCGCCCGCACGAGCCGGCCCAGGTGGCCGACCGCGTCCGGAGGCGCGCGGACCACCGCATAGAGGTATTCCCGCCAGCCGGTGAAATGGTCGGGGCCGTTGGGATCGTTGCCGTCGCTCCCGTCATAGGCCGGGGCGGCCAGGGTCTCCCATTGCGGCAGCATCGCAAACTGGCCATCCACCTCGCTCAAAGCCATCGACTCGGGAACGACACCATAGGCGGTGGTGGTGGCGATGCCGGCGATGCGGGTGAACTGCCCGGTCGGCGATCCCGCATCATAGGTCTCCTCGAAGGGGCTGGCGCGCAGGATGCCGAGGGCGTCATGGCTCCCCGGTGTGCGCCAGATGGCGAGATCGCTGTCGTCATCGGCGCCGAAACGGAGGATCTCGCGCCCGTCCTGGCGGGCGCCGTCCACCCACCCGCTCTGCTGCAAGGCGAGCATCACCACGGCATGCGACGGTCCGGTGAGCGCCGTGCGATAGGACGACCATCCGGTCACGGCGGGGACCGTGCCGAGCACCCTGGCGATGGCCGCCTGGTCCGGGAGCAGATCGGCGGGGATGCGGGCATGGGTGAACTTCCCCCCGGTCACCGCCTCGTCCTCGGCCGCACCGCCGTAGACGATCACATAGGGGAAATACCTGGCATCGGTGCGGTCGGCGGTCACCGAGGTGGGCAGGGCGTTGCCGCCGGCGAACGAGGCGGTGGCCGACAGGGACCAGCCGCCGATCATGGCATCGTGGCCGATCACCTTGGCGGCGCGGGCGAGATCGTCGGCAAGCTCGTCCTGGGCGGCGGCGGTGGCGGCGTACTGCCGGGCCCCCACGGTGAACTGCACGGTCGCCACCATCACCGTGCCGAGGATGGCGATGGCGATGATGAGCTCGACCAGGGTTGCGCCTGTGCGGTGCATGTCAGCGGGTCCGGACCAGGTGGAGGGCGGCGGAACGGGCAAGGGTACCGGGGGGCAGCGCCGCGGACGAGGCGGGGCGGCCGACGAAGCCGCCGCCGGTCTCCCGCCATGCCATCACCACGCGGACGACGAACGGCGTCCCCTCCGGGATGTCCGCCGGGCCGCCGGGCACCAGGCTCGATGCAAGGACCCCCGGGTCCCGCATCCCCGCATCCGCCGCGCTGCCGTCGGTCCAGGGATCCGGGGCGAGATCGAGGTCGGTGCCGTCCAGCCCGGTGTCGAGCAGCCCGCGATGCCCGGTCGTGGTCACCGCCCAGTGGTACTGGATCCAGGCGCGGAACCCCTCGGGGAGCCCGGTCGGCGGCACCACCGCCGCATCGATGAGCGCCGCCGCATCCACCGCATGGCCCGCCATCGCGGGGTCGTCGACATCCGTCTCCGCCACGGCCTGGGACAGGCCGAGACCGGCGGTGGCCCAGGGACGCGACATGAGGTCGGCAACCGGGACCGCGAGCAGGGATTCCGTGAGGGCGCGCTGGGCGAGCAGCGCATCATGGGTCGCGGCGACGGACTTGCGCATCCGGTCGTTGCTGAAGATCGCGCTGGCCAGGCTGGCGGACAGCGTGGCCAGGATCGCCATCGCGACGATCACCTCGATCAGGCTCAGGCCGGCCCGGCAAGGGTCGGGAAGTCGCATCCGTACGGTCTGGGCACTCCGCATGCCCGAGTATACCCCGCCGCGGAACGGGGGGCAAGGCGCCGGCATCCGCTCCCCCGGCGGGGCGCGCCCCCTCCGACTGGTGCGCGCCGCGGTCCCGTGGTACCATGACGGCATGGATGTCCTCCTGCGCATTGCCATCGCATTGCTCGTGCTTGCGGCCGTGGTGCCCGCCGGCGATGCCCCCACCCCCGCCCGGCAGCAGTGGCAGGGCGGTGAGCGCATCGCGGCCCTGCAGGCCATCGCCGCCGGTCGGCTGACCCAGGACCGGGACCTCGTGGAGCAGGCCCTGGCCGCCAGCGACGGCGGCGAGGCGGCCCATGGCATCCGGGCGCTGCGCGCCATCTCCGCCCTGGTCCCCGACGACCTCGAATTGGTCGAACCCCTTCTCGCCCACCCGGATGCCACCGTCCGCCTGGAAGCCATCCAGGCCATGGTCGCGGCCGAGAACGAGGATGCGGTGCCGCTCCTCATCCTTCAGGCGCAGAATCCGGATGCCGCCTGGCGCGAACCCATGATCCAGGGGGTGCGCGCCCTCGTCCGCTCGGGCCTTCCGGCCGCACCGGCGGAGTGGGAGGCCTGGTACAAGGCCAGCGTGGCCAAGGCCGAACAGGCGCTGTTGGCCGCGGAACCGGCGCTTGCCGGGGCGGATGCGGCAAAAGCCGTGCAGGCGATGCGCGATCTCGTGCCCTACCGGCTGCACCGCTCGTCCGTCATCAGCCGCCTTGTCCCGCTGCTCGACAACCCTGAACCGGCGATCGCCGGATCGGCGCGCATGGCCATCCAGGATCTCGGCGGGCCCGCTGCCCGCCAGGTCGCCCTCAGGATCGCCGCCAAGAGCCGGATTGCCGCAACCGCCGCCGCGATCGCAGCCCAGGCACCGCAAACCGGTGGCGGGCTTCCGGGCTGGGCGGTGCCGGTGGGCATCATCTCCATCCTGGTCATCGTGGTCGTCCTCCTCGGCTTCACCCCGGCGGGCCGCACGGTGCGCGAAGGGACCGCCCGCATCGTGCGCAGCGCCGCCAGCAAGCCCGGGGTGCGTGGGGCCACCGCCCGCCTGGTCCGCTCCTCGACGTCGATGGTGTCCAAGGGTACCCAGGCCATCCGCCGGGCCGCACACCGGATCAGTTGGGGCGGCAAGTGAGCGCAGGGATGGGTCTGCACGGACTCATGTTCGTGGGTCACACCTGATCCGGCCCTTGGGGGCTTGCGGTCTCTGACGATTCCGGCACTGTTCCGCCCCCCTACCGCCGAACCCTGGCCACCGCGCGTCGCGGCCCCCCAGGTCGGCAGGACCCGCCGCGCATCGTGCGCGGATCAGAAGGACCAGACCATGTCCCGTTACACCGGCCCGCGCCTGCGCGTCATCCGCCGCCTCGGCCAGGAGCTCCCCGGCTTCACCACCGGCACCCTCACCCGCCGCCCCTATCCCCCCGGCCACGCCGCCGCCGCGAGCGGCAAGCGCGCCCCCAAGATCAGCGAGTATGGCCTGCGTCTCAAGGAAAAGCAGAAGCTCCGCTTCCACTACGGTCTGACCGAGCGCGGCATGCGCCTGGTCTTCGCGGAAGCCCAGCGCCTGCCCGGCGACACCGGCCGCAACATGCTCGGCCTCCTCGAATCCCGCCTCGACAACCTCGTCTGGCGCGCCGGCCTGACCCGTACGATCCCCGCCGCCCGGCAGCTGATCGCCCACGGTCACATCATGATCAACGGCCGCCGGGCGAGCACCCCGAGCCAGCGCCTGAAGCCGGGTGCCGCCTTCCAGGTGCGCGAAAAGGCCCGCGGCCGCGAGGATCTGCGCGTCACCGCCAACGCACCTCTCCTGGAGCGTCCCGCGGGTGTCAGCATCGATCTGGACAGCATGACCGTGACGGTCGCCCAGATTCCCGGCCCCGAGTCGGTGCCGTTCCCGGTCGACATCCAGAAGGTCATCGAGTACTTCGCCAAGTGATCTGACGCCCTGGAGGGTGTGCCGCGGCCCAGGCCCATGGCCTGGGCCGCGTTTTTTTCAGCTCTCTCGCCCCTGCCCGTCAAGCAGCAGCCGGACCCGCCGACGCAGCTCCTCGATCTGGAATGGCTTCCCCAGCGTCGGCAGCCCATCGGTCCCGCCCTCGCCGTCCCCGGTCAGGATGAGCACCCGTCCTGGCAGACGCAGCGACCGGGCCCACCGGACGCCGTCCCCGTCACCCAGATGCCGGTCCACGACCACCGCATCGATGCGATCGCCCGCCAGCACCGCCTCGGCATCGGCGAGGCTGCCCGCGGTGACCGCCTCGATGCCATCATCCCCAAGGCTGTCGGCGACCAGTTCGCGCATCATCGGCTCGTCATCGACCACGAGGATCCGCCGCCGCCGCCGGACCGGCGGCTCCCCAAGGGTCAGCACCGTGCGCGCGCCGCCAGCTGGCCCGGTCTTGAGCTCGACCCGGCCGCCGATCTCGCCGAGCAGGGCCGCCGCCAAGGCCAGCCCCAACCCCTGCCGACCGCTTGCGGATCGGGTGGTGAAGAAGGGACGGTTGGCATTCCGGCACTGTTCGACGGTCGGCGTCTCCCCGTCGTTGTCGATCAGGAGATGGAGATTGCCCAGGCCGCGCTCGGCGGTGATCGTCACGGTGGCGGCCCCGGCCTCGGCGGCATTGCGCACGATCGCGGCAAGCACCCGGGCCAGGGTGCGCGTACCGGCCCACACCGCCGGCAGGCCGGGGGCAACCGTGACGGCCGGCGCGGAAACGCCCTCACTCCGCAGATCGCGCAGGGCACGCCCGACCGCTTCGCCGATGTCACAGGCCTGGGACTGCTCATCCATCGGCTGGGCGAAGCCGCGCAACTGCTCGACCAGGGCGGAGCACCGCTGGGCCTCGGCCAGGATCACATCCATCCGCCGGCACTGGTCCGGATCGGCGATCAGGCGGCGCAGCCGCTGGGCGTAGCCGATGACCACGGCGAGGGGGTTGTTCAGTTCATGGGCCAGACCCCGGACCAGCTGGGCGATGGCGCCCTGGGTCTCGAGACGGACCAGCTCCTGTTGTTTGGCCTGGAGTTCCCGGTTCGCGCCCTGGAGATCGTCCATGGTCCGCCGCAATTCGGCGGTCCGTTCGCGGACGAGCTCCTCGAG
>CAMCAC010000040.1 GCA_945872305.1 Candidatus Kuenenia stuttgartensis
GGGCGCACGGTCTGCCTGGTCCTGGATCTGCGCATGGCCCGGCTGGGCGGCCTCGCCGCCCTGGAACGGGCCCGGGCCCTCGTCCCGGACATGCCGGCGGTCCTGATGTCGGGATACCCGGGGGAGCAGGGGCCGGACGGGCGTCTGCCGGACCGCACACGGTTCCTGGCCAAGCCGTTCACCGCCACCGCCCTGGCCAGGGCGGTGGCGGACATGCTTGGGGAATTGCCGCGTTGAGAGAAGAAATGCCCCGCCGGATTGCCCGGACCGCGGGCGCATGCCTTATGGCTGCTCCCGTCAAGGCCTGACCAGATTCGGACGCATCCACGTCCAGGGTCCGGCGGTGCGCGGGTGGTTGTGGGCCTCCGCGCACCGGCGCAAGACCCTGGCCTCAGAGCACGGTTCCATCCCAGGCGGCGAAGCCCTCGATGGCCGCATATTGGGCGAGCCCAAGCCGGTCCAGTTCCATCGCCGCCGCCGCGCAGCGGTCCTCGGCCCGCTGCCAGAACTCCCGCCGGTCCTCGCCGGGGAACAGGGCGCCGTCCGCCTGGGAGCGGTGGCAGAGAATCGCCCGCCGCTTGCGCTCCACATCGGTCGGGGCCAAGGGCACCGCCATGGCCAGCTCGTGCGGTGCCCAGCCGTCCCAGGCGCCGCGATACAGAAACCATTCGCAGGCCGCCAGCCATGGCGCGCCGGACAGGCGCGCCATGGCCGCGGCGAGGATCTCCAGGCAGCGGCGATGGGTGCCGTTGGGATCCCGCAGGTCGCCGGCGGCATAGCACTGGTGCGGTTGCACCTCGGCGAGCAGGGCGACGACCCGCTCCACATCGGCATCGTCCACCGTGCGCCCCGGCCGTTCGTAGAACGGCAGGTCGAGGAAGCGCACCCGCTCGTCCGGCAGGCCGCAGGCGCGGGTCGCGGAGCGCGCCTCGGCGCGGCGGATCGCGGCCTTGAGCGCCCGCCGGTCGGCGGTGGGGGCGGCAAGGCCCGCTCCGGCGGCGACATCAAGGAAGCGCTCGACATCCGGCCCGGCAACCGCGTTCGCGCCGCTCGTCATGTGCGCGACATGGACCGCATGGCCGTGATCCACCAGCCGGATCAACGTCCCGCCCATCCCGATCACATCATCGTCCGGATGCGGCGACAGGATGAGGACGGTCTTGGGATGGACCGCGTCGCGGGCGCGCGGGATGTCACCGGGCCGGCGGCGTTCCGGCGGCTTCCCGCCGGGCCAGCCGGTGATCGCAGCATGCAGGCCGCGGTAGGCGGCAAGGTTGACTTCATGCACGCCCCCCCGCTCGGCGAGCAGCTGATGCAGGCCATGCTCCTGGTGGTCCGCCTCGGTCAGGGCGAGGATCGGCTTGCCGGCGGCCAGGGCGCAGCCGGTCACCGCCCGGCGGGCGAGGGGGTCGTCCCAGGCCACGGGTCCCGCCAGCCAGGGCGACCGCACCGCGGTCAGCCGGGCCGCCGCGGCCGGATCACAGACGATCAGGCAGTCCGGGTGGTCCTGGAGCCACGAGGCGGGACAGTGCGGATCCGGGGCCCCCTCCACCACCCGGGCCAGGGCCTCGGCCTTCGCCTCGCCGACCGCAAGCAGGACGATACGCCGTGCCGACAGGATCGTCGCCACGCCCATCGTCACCCCGCCCCGGGGGACATGGGACTCGCCACCGAAATCCCGGGCGGCGTCGCGCCGGGTCGCCGCATCGAGCCAGACCAGGCGGGTCCGGCTGTCCTTGCCGGAGCCGGGCTCGTTGAAGCCGATGTGGCCGTTGCGGCCGATGCCCAGGAAGGCGAGATCGATCCCACCGGCCACCTGGACCGCCCGCTCATAGGCGGCGGCGTGGGCCGGGACCTCGGCGGCGGGCAGATCGCCGCGCGGGATGTGGATGCGATCGGCCGGGCAGTCCACATGGTCGAAGAACTGCTCGCGCATGAACCGGCGGTAGCTGTTGCGGTCCGTGCCGGCCAGCCCTTGGTATTCGTCCAGGTTGAAACAGGTGGTCCGGGCCAGGGACAGCCGACCCTCCCGGTGCTCCGCCGCCAGCCGGCGATACACCGGGACCGGCGTCCCCCCGGTGGGCAGGACGAGGACGGTGCCGCGCTGCCCACCGGCGCGGATCGCGTCGGCGATCATTCCGGCGACATGCTCCGCCGCCGCCGCAGCCGAGGGCGCCACGATGACAGCGATGCGGTTGCGTGCGGTGCCGGCGCCGATCAGGTGCATGGGGGCATCCTGGCCGTCCCGGCATGGGAAAACCGCGAAAGCCGGAGATTCCTACGACGGATCGTCCGGCGCTGATCGGCTGATCAGCGCCGGATCCGGATCACGGCAACACCATCTGGCCCGGCGACGCCACGGGGCCGCCGGTGATCACCGGGGCGCTGTTGCCGCCGCTCCCGGCATGGGACAGCGAGAGATTGATGGTGCCCGTCGTCGTCGAGAACGACGCCACGGCGATCTGGTAGGTCACGCCCGCCGAGGCGGTGAAGCTGAGCCGGCTCGCGGCGCTGCCGGCGCTGTCGTCATCCTTGCCGATCTGGGTCAGGTAGGAGAGCACGGATCCGGTGTACACCGCCAGCACCGTGTCGAATGAAGAACCGGCCAAGGTGATCGTGCACGTACCGGCGCTGGGAGCCGTCCAGGTCCACCAGACGCTGGCGGTGTTGCCGCTCGACCAATGCACCGGCTCACCGGTCTCCAAGGTCGCGAACTGGTTGCCGCCGCTGGCGGTCGCCGTGATCCCCGTCAGGGGGCTACGGGCTGCGAAGGCGTCGTTCGCCGGCCCGTCGACGCCATCGATGACCACCGTGGCCTGGGTCGGAGCGGAGAGGATGTACCCCGAGGCGCCGACCAGGGTCATGATCGCCTGCTCGTCGCCCTCGGTGGTCGCATCCGCGGTCGCGGTCAGCACCACGTCCCGGCTGGCCGAGCCGGCGGGAATGGTCACTGTGGTGGTGGTGGCCGGCGAGAGGCTGTAGTCCGTGCCGCTGACCGCGGTGCCGGTGATCGCCACGGTGACGGCCAAGGACGATCCGGTGGGCCCGGTCCGGGTCACCCGGAAGGTGCCGGTGTCCGAGGCGCCTTCGGCGGCAACCGCATCGACGGCGGTCACGCTGACCCGGGGCAACGGAACGGCGGTGAAATTCCGGCCGGTGGCCGACGGTCCGACCGTCACCGGATTGGTGAACACGGGGGTGACCGATCCATACCCGGGCTTGAGCGCAGATAGGGTGGCGGACCCGGCGGCGATGTTGGAGATGACATACGATCCATCGCTGTCGCTGAACCCGCCGCGGTAGTTGCCGCCGGTCTGGCCGTTGTGGATCCGCACCCCCTCGACCGGCTGCCCCACGTCATCGAGGACAGTGCCTGTGATCGTAAAGGTGGTCGGGCTGCCGACCGTGACCACCAGGGTGCGCGAAGCGACCCGCCCCTTGCGGTCGCTGACCACCACCCGGACCGGGTAGTTCCCGGCCGAGCTCCAGGACTTGGATACCGCTGCGGCGTTGGTGCCGAGCAGGTTGTCGCCGAACTGCCAGAAGTAGGCGAGCGCATCGCCGTCCGGATCCGTGGCGGTCACGGAAAAAGTGGCGGCGGTCGAGACGGCGAGGGTGCTCGGCCCGGTCAACGAGGCGATGGAGGGCCCCTGGTTGCTGGCAAACGCCCCGATCTCGACCCGGACATCGATCGATTCCGGGGTGGTGCCGGCGAAGCCGAGCGGGGTGATGTGGATCCCGTTGGTGGTGTCGCTGTAGGTGCGGCCGAACACCACCGCCGCATCGTTCTTCCCGTCGCTGCTGCCGGGGGTGGTGTCGAGGAGCTGGTCGCCGCCATCGAAGTTGGTCACGCCATTGGCCTTGACCGTGACCCCATTGCTCAGCCAGCGGTTCGAAGTGAAGAGGCGACGGTATTCGACCCAGTAGCTCACGTTGGTGCTGTAGGATCCCAGCTTCCAGGGGACATTCACCTTCAGCGCCTGGCGCTGGGCCGAACCCAGCTCGCTGGGATGGTCGAGGGGGTAGATGCGGTAGGTGCCACTGGTCGACACGGAGTGGATCGTGCTGTCGGTGAGCCAGTCGAGCTGACGCTTCGAGCCTGCGTTGAAGTGTTTTTCGCCGGCGTTGGCCGCGCCCATGGTATCGAACGAGTTGCCGTACTCGTTGTTGGAGCCGGAACCCGCGACCGTGTCGCCGGTGGCGTTCCAGTAGTTGGCATGCCACAGGCCGAGGTTGTGGCCCAGTTCGTGGGCGCCGACCCCCACCGAGTCGGTCTTCATCCAGGTGCCGGGACTGCCGACATAGGCTTGGCCGCTGAACCCACCGGGGCCACCGTCGTAG
The DNA here is from genome assembly GCA_945872305.1 of Candidatus Kuenenia stuttgartensis. GTDB lineage: Bacteria > Planctomycetota > UBA11346 > UBA11346 > UBA11346 > CAMCAC01. The sequence goes on from CAMCAC010000040.1 coordinate 4,342, forward strand.
CGGACCACGAAGTGGTCGTAGTTCACCGAATCGAATCCAAGATTTTTGGCAGCGGCCTTCGCATCCGTCAGCACCAGGCCGTCATCGGATCCGTACTCCGCCGCGGTCTTGGGCAGGGTCACGGTCAGGTAGGTGCCGGTGAAACCCTGGAATTTCCCATAACTGACGGTCTGGAACCAGGAGTTCATGCCGTTAACGCAGGACTGCCCCCCGGACTCGCTCGGGATGTTGGTGGTCTGGTCCGAGAACTTGGCCACCGTCCACAGCAGCGTCTTGGTCCCGGTGGTCCATGACGAGGCGATGGGGATTTCTGGCGCCAGGCCCTCCTCGGCGGCGAGCACCTCGTCGGCGGGACGGATGTGGCCGGCGGAGCACAGGTAGAGGACGGTCTTGCCGGTGATGACCGCGGCGGCGGGATCCGGATCGACCGGAAGGGCCGACACCGGACAGGTCCCGATCTTCGCCTCGAGGCCGTCCACCGGCTCCCCCGGGTCGAGGGGCCGGCTGGGCCGGTCGCTCAGGGCCGCATCGCCATCGATGGCGATGCCCCAGACGGCCACCTGTCCCTTGCTCTGCATGCCGCTGCGCCGGCCCCAGGTGTGGTGGCGCAGGGTCCGGCCGTCAGCCATGTCCGCCACCGGCACCACCGCGGTGCGGCCGTCTTCGCCCAGTCGTGCAAGGGAGCGCAGCGCGGCGCGATCCGCCACCGGCTCTTCGAGCAGATGGCGCAGCGCGGGCGGCACCGCCTGGCGCTCCTGCCAGGTCAGACGCTCGGCGATGGCCGCCTGGGGGTCGCTGGTGATGAGGGTACGCAGGCGGTCGCGCCGGGCGGCCAGAAGGGCCTCACCGGTGGCGGAGTCGGCGCCCTCGGCAAGCCATCGGCGGACCGGATCCGCGGTCGCAGGCAGGTCCGCCCGCTCGCCGGTTCCTGACAGCCGGATCCGGCCGGATGCGGGCCCCGCTCCATCCCCTGCTGGGCCTGCGGTCACGGCCGCCGGGGACATGCCCGCCGCCGGAGCGGGCCCCGGCACAGCAGCGCGCTCCGGGGCACATCCGATGGCCAGGAGGACAAGGATGACCGGAGCGGGGCGAAGGCAGGGACGCATAGGCCATGATACTGCACACCTGTCAGGTCCGTGCAGCCGGCGGCTGCTTATAGTTGCGACATAGACTCACACACCTCTATCTCGATAGATATATGTTTAAGCTCAGTGCATGCACCCGTTGCTCAATCGCCCCGAAGCGTGGGCGAAGATTCATAAGCGCCGTCTGTGGAGAGGGTTCCCGTGAACCGGTGACCCCCGGCCTCGACCGTGAGCACGCGCTCCTTCCAGCGCAGGGTCACCGGGGCCTTGCCTCCCGGGACCGGCTGCCAGATGCCCAGGTGGGCCGCCCAGTCGTGGGGAAGGCCGTCCTTCACCAGCACCGGCAGGCCGTCGCCAGCGGCGCAGGTGAGATCGATGCGGGCTCCGGATGCTGCGACGGCCTTGACCGTGGTCCCGTCCACCGCCACGGATGCCTTGGCCTTCACCGCCGCCACGAAGGCATCCCAGCCGCCATGGCTGCGCTCCTCGCCCAGTTCGATGACGAAGCCGGCCAATGCACCGCCGGCTCCGGCGCCCTTGAGCACCACCGCCTTGCCCTCCTTGCCGCCCTTGCCGAGACCCTGTTCACCGACCTTGGCATCCCATGCACCGTTGACCGCGGTGGCGGCAAGCCACGTCCGTTCCAGGCGGACGAAGGCGGTGGAGCCGTCCACGCTCACCTGGGCGCCCAGGGGCAGCAGGACCTGCATGGGCGCCTTGCCGCCCTGGGCGGTGCTCGCCCAGACGAGCAGATTGCGGTGCTGACCCACGCTGTCGGCACCGGTGCCGAAGGTGGTGATGTACTTGGCCTTGCCCATGCCGGGCACGATGTGGGCCGCGCCCTGGTCCGAGGACCAGGCCAGGATCTTGGCGCCGTTGACATCGCCGCCGCCGCCCCGGGCCAGGGAACCCATCTGCCAGGTCTCGCCCCAGCCCAATGTCTCGCGGAATTCCGGGGCATCGGACTGGCCAGGCAGCCAGTTCGCGTAGGCCGGGCGGCTGCTGAGCATGTCGAGCGGCCGATCGAACCGCTTCTGGGCCAAGGCCACCACCGCCGCCGGCGGCCGGTAGCCGCTGTGGAAGGCGAAGGCGAGTTCCATCTCCCGCTTGTCCGGCGCCTTGGGCGCATCGCCGAACCACAGCCAGACCATGTGCGCCGCGGTGGAATAGGGCGTCAGGTTGCCATAGTCGCGCTTGATCGGGCCACCCCAGGATCCGCGCCAGTACTTGAGCGCCGCCGAGGTGTACAGGAAGTCGAGGATGGCCTTGGCGTAGCCACGCACCGCCTCGTCCTTGGCGAAGGCGTACAGGCTGTGGTAGGGCGCCATGGCGTGGGCGAGGTAGCCCTCGCTGTCCCATTCACCGTTGCCGACCTCCCAGAAGCCGAGGGCGGTCCGGCGCAGCTTCTCCTTGTAGACCCGGCGCATCAGGTCGTTGCCGGTGTCCTCGGCGAACAGGTAGATGGCCACCTCGCGCATCCCACGCAGGTTGTCCGTGTTGCGCGCGTCGGCCCGGGTGCCGCGCACGCCCGGGTCCCAGGCAGCGCCCACGGGGCCAGTCCCGATCCCGTACTTGGGATGGGGGTTGGGATTGACCTCGCGCTCATACTCCTCGAACACCATCCAGTCGCCGGCGGTGATCCGTCCCCACCACGCCTGCCACTCCGCGGTCGTGGTCGGCTTCGCCGCCCCGATGGCGGCGGCGTTCGCGCGGATGAAATCGGCGAACACCTTCTTGTTGTTCTCACCGCTCTTCGCCGCCTCGTCGGCCATGGCCAGGAGCTGGGCGGTATCCCGCCACATCTTGCCCAGTTCGCCAAGGGCGAAGGCGCGGACCTCCGCATCGGACGATTCGAGGAGCAGGGCGTACTCCATGGTCGGACGCGGGTCGCTGGCGGTCCAGGTCTTCGCCCCGGCGGCGTAGGCCGTGCGGTAGGCCTCTGGAAAATCGTTGCGGAACAGGAACCACTTGGGCACCTGGCCCTTGAGGTTGAAGCACCAGTAGAAGTCGAAGCCGCCAGTCCACTCGTGGTCGCGGCCCGCCTGGTTGTCGGGGGCGATCAGGCCAGCGATGGCCGGCTCGCGATCACCCGCCCAATAGGCGCCGATGTTGTCCGGATAGCTCCACTTCTCGCCCTCGCCCTCGGTGAAGGCCCGGGCCTTGCCCTGGAACTGGCGGATGGCCAGGTCGGTGCGCTCGCGCAGGCCCGCCTCCCAGCCGGCGGGCCACGGATTGGCCCAGGCCCCGGGATCGCGGACCGGGAGGACCCATCGTTTGCCATGCTCCTCGACGGAGAGGGCGGCGGCGGATTCCCCGGCGGCGAGGCCGGCGGCGAGGAGGAGCAGGAGGGCGGAGCGCATGCCCCTCAACGGCGATGGGGCGGTTCTGCGACAGGGGTCAGCGGGCCAGCCGCACGGCCCGCAGGGGCGGCAGGGCCTGGCTCGCGGCGGGCAGGATCTGGCCACCCAGGTCCACCTGCCATGGGGGGCCGGGATTCTGCACCGCCAGCCGGCCGGCGGCCTGGGCGGGATCCCGGGCGACCAGACTGAGGTGCATGTTCCAGTTGGCCCCTCCCAGTTCGAAGATGTAGACGTCGTGGAACCGCCAGGCCCCCCGTTCGTACCAGAACGTCCAGGCGATGCGGGCTTCGGCGACCCGGTGGTGGATCTCGTAGTGCCCATCCGGGCACAGGCCGGCCCACTGGGTCACCACCGGCAGGGGCGGCGGCGGATCCGCCTTGATCCGGTTCCAGATCTCCCGGCCCACCGGGGTCATCCGCTCGCCGACCCAGGGGTCGTCGAGCCGGGTGGGATCGCGCCAGACCCGATTCAGGGCGGCGAGCAGTTCCTCGGGGGTGTCCCCCCCCTTGGGCGGTTCCGGCCGGATCAGGGCCAGGACGCCGGCGGCGATGGCGATCGCAAGCAGCACCGCGGCGGTGAAAGAGCCGGTCACGCGTGTCACGTTGTGAAGCATCGGACCCGGCGGACCGTCGCAAGATGCGTGGGCCGGGGGACATCGGATCAGAGCGGGCGATTCCCCAGGCCGGGAGCGGGAGACCATGCCCGCCATGGCCACCGTCCTGCTCCTGATCGGCTCCAACATCTTCATGACCGTCGCCTGGTACTGGCACCTGAAGGTGGCGGTGATGCCGATCTGGGCCGTCATCCTGATCTCCTGGCTCATCGCCCTGCCGGAGTACTGCCTGGCCATGCCCGCAAACCGCATCGGCCACATCAGCCAGGGCGGCCCGTTCACCGCCCCCCAGCTCAAGATCCTCCAGGAGGGCATCGCCATCGCGGCGTTCGTGCTGTTCTCCCTCCTCGTCCTGAAGGAGATCCCCACCTGGCGGGACGGCGCCGCCCTGGCCCTGATCCTCGCCGGCCTGGGGGTGGCGTTGTGGAGGTAGTTCCGGGTTTCGGGATGGGTTCCGCGTGGCATGGGGCGGCGTGCGGGGCGCCGTTGGCGGTCCCGGATCCCGAAACCCGGAACCCGAAACCCGCCGCCTTGCCCTCCCCCCGGCCGCCCTAGAGTGGCCTGATCGTACCCGCCATGACCGACCCGACCCAGCCCGCGCCCTCCAACTCCAATACCAGCAACGACTACGGCGCCGACAAGATCCAGGTCCTGGAGGGGATGGAGGCGGTCCGCAAGCGCCCCGGCATGTACATCGGCGATCCCGCCGGATCCGGCCTCTACCAGCTCGTCTGGGAGGTCATCGACAACTCCATCGACGAGGCCTTGGCCGGCCACTGCACCGAGGTCACCCTGACCCTGCACGCGGATGGCTCCGCGTCGGTCAGCGATGATGGCCGCGGCATCCCGGTGGCCCCCCATCCATCGAGCGGCAAGAGCACCCTGGAAGTGGTCCTGACCGTCCTCCACGCCGGCGGCAAGTTCGACAACGAGGGTGCCGGCGCCTACAAGAAGTCCGGTGGCCTGCATGGCGTCGGCGTATCGTGCGTCAACGCGGTCAGCGAGTGGATGGAGGCCGATGTCTTCCGCGATGGCCGCCACTGGCGCATGCGCTTCGAGCGCGGCGTGGCGGTGGGTCCGCTCCAGGACCTCGGCCCGGCGGACAAGCGCGGCACCAGCGTGCGCTGGAAGCCGGATCCCCTCGTCTTCGGCGGCAACACCGTCTACGAATTCGCCCGCATCGGCGAGCGCCTGCGCGAGCTGGCGTTCCTCAACAGCGGCGTGCGCATCGCCCTGCACGATGAGCGTGGCGAGGCCAAGGCCGAGGTGTTCTGGTCCAACGACGGCCTGGCCGGCTTCGTTCGCTATCTCAACCAGGGCAAGTCGGCCCTGCACCCGGTGATCCATGTGCTGCGCACGACCGACGGCGACATCGACGTCGAGCTGGCGATGCAGTACCACGACGGATACGACGAGCATCTGCTGTGCTTCGCCAACAACATCCGCAACCGCGACGGCGGCTCGCACCTCGAAGGCTTCAAGACCGCCCTGACCCGGGAGCTGAATGCCTATGCCCGGGCCGCCGGCCTGCTGAAGGCCGAGAAAGGGCCCACCGGCGAGGACCTCCGCGAGGGCATCACCGCGATCATCTCGGTGAAGCTGGCGGATCCGAAGTTCAGCAACCAGACCAAGGACCGCCTGATCAACGGCGAGATCAGCGGCATCGTCCAGTCCGCCCTGGGTCAGGCGCTCAAGGACTACTGCGAGGAGAACCCGAAGATCGCCAAGGAGCTGGTCAACAAGGCGACCGCGGCGATGGACGCCCGCGAGGCCGCCCGCAAGGCCCGCGAACTGGTGCGCAAGTCGCGCAAGAACGCCCTGAGCAACGCCGGGATGCCGGAAAAGCTGCGCGACTGCCAGAGCCGCGATGTCGCGATCACCGAGCTGTTCCTGGTCGAGGGCGACTCCGCCGGCGGCTCTGCCAAGCGCGGATCCGACGCGAAATACCAGGCCATCCTGCCCCTCAAGGGCAAGATCATCAACGTCGAGAAGGCCCGCCTCGACAAGGTCATCAGCCACTCCGAGATCAGCGCGATGATCACCGCCCTGGGCACCGGCCTGGGTGATGAGTTCAACGTCGAGGGCCTGCGCTACGGCAAGATCGTGATCATGACCGACGCCGACGTGGACGGCTCGCACATCCGCACGCTGCTGCTCACCTTCTTCTTCCGCCAGCTCCCGCGCCTGATCGCCGACGGCCGGATCTGGGTCGCCCAGCCGCCGCTGTACCGGGTCGCCCGGGGCAAGAAGGCGGAATACGTCTACAACGAGAAGCTGCTCCAGGACGAGATCCTGCGCCTCGGCATGGACGGGACGACGCTCACCGACCGCGGCGGCGATGCACCCCGGGAGATCATCGGCGAAGGGCTCGCCCACCTGGTCCATCTCCTGGCCCAGGCCGAGGAGCACGGCCGCCACCTGGCGCTCAAGGGCCTGACCCTGGCGGAATACCTGGCCCTGCGCCGGGATGGCCACCTGCCCCTGTACCGCGCCCGCCTGGATGCGACCGACCACTTCGCCGCCGACCACGACGAACTCACCGCCCTGCTCGCCGCGGAAAAGGCCAAGGCCCACGCCGCCGGCCAGGCGGAGATCCTCCCCGAGATCATCGAATTCAGCGAGCGCGAACTGGTCGAAGGCACCTTGGCGTCGCTCAAAGCCCTCGGCTTCAGCGAAGACCTCCTCCAACCGGCACTGGCCGGGACCGCGCGCTTCACCCTGGCGGACCACAAGGAGACCGTCGTGGTGGCGGACCTCGGCCGGCTGCTCCCGACCGTGCGCCGTTTCGGCGAGCGCGGCATCGAGATCCAGCGCTACAAGGGTCTCGGCGAGATGAACCCGGACCAGCTGTGGGAGACCACCATGGACCCCGCCCGTCGGACCATGAAGCAGGTGCGCATGGAGGACGCCATCTCGGCGGAACGCATGTTCGCCACCCTGATGGGCACCGACGTGCCGATCCGCCGCGCGTTCATCGAACGCCACGCCCTCGCGGTCGCCGGCCGTCTCGACGTCTGACCCCGGGACCGCCGGTTTCCAACCGGCCCGACCCGCACCGCGGGTCGCCACGGGCATCATGCCCCCCGCCCCACCCGGGCACGGGGCTTGCTTGACCATCCCGTATGCGCCCCCTCCTGTTGTCCCTGGCCACGCTCCTGCCGCTGGTTGCCGCGGAAGACGACCCGGTGGCCGAGCTGCTCGCCCGGGTGAAGGCCCTGGACGGGGTCGTGGACACCATCGCCCGGGAGCATGCGGACCCGGTGGACCGGGACCGCCTGTGGGCGTCGGCCCGGGCGGGGCTGGTCGGCGCCCTGGATCCGGACAGCGCCTGGCTCGACCGCGGCCAGGCGGCGGTGCGCGCCGGTGCGGACCGGTCCCGCCGGGACGGCTACGGCTTCGACTGGCGGCCCGAGGACGGCCTGATCACCCGGGTGGTTCCGCACTCCCCCGCCGCCGGTGCCGGCATCGCCCCCGGCGACCGCCTGCGGACCATCGATGGTCAGCCCGCCGCCGACGCCGCCCACCGGCTCGCCGCCGAGCAGGTGGTCCTCGGCTGGGCCAGCCCGGACGGTGAGCGTACCGCGCCGGTCCACCGGGCCCTGTTCGCGGACAGCGGGATCTCGGCCCCGGTGGATCTCGGGGACGGGGTCGCCCTGGTGCGCATCCACCGCTTCCTGGCGGATCCCCCGGAACCGTCCATGGACGCGCCCTCGACCCCCGCTGCCCTGGCGCGGATGCTCGATCCCGCCTGGCGGGCCCTGGTGCTCGATCTGCGCGGCTGCGGCGGCGGCCATCTCGGCGCCGCCGTGGCCTGCGGCGGCGCCCTGCTGCCCGCGGGCCTGCCCCAGGTCGTCATCGCCCGCCACGTCAGCGGAAACCGGGCCATCGACCAGATCCTGGCCGCTGACGGCAGCGCCGCCGGCAGCCCGGCCATCGTGGTGCTCGTGGACGGCGGGACCGGCTCCGCCGGGGAACTGCTCGCGGCGGCCCTGCGCCACCACCGCAAGGCGGTCCTCGCGGGCGGCCGGACCATGGGCAAGGACACCGTGCAGCAGGTCTTCCTCATGCCCGAGGGCGACGCCCTGCTCCTGACCGTCGCCCGCCTGCGGGACCCCGCCGGCCGCGACTGGGCCCGGGGCCTGGAACCGGATGTCCCCCTGGACCTGGACGAGGCTGCCCGCCTGCGCGGCCTCCGCGACGGCCCCGCCGCGGATCCAGCCCTGGCCCGCGCCCGCGACCTGGCCCTCGCAGCCCGCGGCCGATAGAGACCCGCACATCCGGGCGCAGAGACGCAGAGGGCGCAGAGCGCCGCAGAGGACAGCCATGCCACGAACCGGGGGCATGCGTCCTGCCCATCTCTGCGGCACTCTGCGCCCCTCTGCGTCTCTGCGTCTCTGCGCCCGGACGAGCCGGACGAGCCGGAACCGGACCGCTGGATTCAGCGGCGCTCGATCGGCACGTAGGTCGCCAGTTCCGGGCCGGTGTAGATCTGGCGCGGGCGGGCGATGCGACCGCCGACTTGGTCGTGCTGCTCCTTCCACTGGGCGATCCAGCCGGGGAGGCGGCCGATGGCGAACATGACGGTGAACATGTTGGTCGGGATGCCGATCGCGCGGAAGATCAGGCCCGAGTAGAAATCCACGTTCGGGTAGAGTTTGCGGTCGATGAAGTACGGATCCTTGAGCGCGAGCTCTTCGAGGCCACGGGCGATGTCGAGCAGGGGATCGCTGCGCCGCAGCTTGGAGAAAACCTTGTCGGCGACCTGCTTGAGCATCTTGGCCCGGGGATCGTAGTTCTTGTAGACGCGGTGACCGAAGCCCATCAGGCGGAACGGATCCGTCTTGTCCTTGGCCTTGGCGATGCATTGCTCCGGGGTCAGGCCGCCCTGATGGATGCCTTCGAGCATCTCGATCACCGCCGCATTGGCGCCGCCGTGCAGGGGGCCCCACAGGGCGCACACGCCGGCGGCCAGGGAGGCGAACAGGTTGGCCTTGGCGCTGCCGACCATGCGCACGGTGGAGGTCGAGCAGTTCTGCTCGTGGTCCGCGTGCAGGATGAAGATGAGGTTGAGCGCGTCCTCGATGTCCGGATCCAGCAGATGCTGGTCGTAGGGCATGGAGAACATCATGTGCAGGAAGTTGGCGCAGTAGCGCAGGCGCGGATCGGGATAGATGAACGGGAGGCCACGGCTGCGCCGGTAGGCGTAGGCGGCGATGGTCCGCACCTTGGAGATCAGACTGGCGGCGGTCTCCTCGAACGCCTCCTCGGCTTCCAGGTGGGTGAAGTCGTCCTCGAAGCAACCCTTCGCGTTGATCATCGCCGACAGGATCGCCATCGGCGGGGCATCGATGGGGAAGCCCTCGAAGTGGTGCTTCAGCCCTTCGTGGAGATGCGCGTTGGCGGTCAGCTTGGCGCTGAACGCCGCCAGTTCGTGCGGCTTGGGCAGACGGCCGAAGATGAGCAGCCAGGCGGTCTCGACGAAGTTCGGCCGCTGGCTGAACTGCTCGATGGGGATTCCGCGGTAGCGCAGGATCCCCGCGTCGCCGTCGATGTAGGTGATCGCCGAGGTGCACGACACGGTGTTGCCGTAGCCCGGATCGTAGGTCAGGTGCCCGGTCAGGTCGCGAAGCTTGGTGACATCGATGGCCGGCTCGCCGGCGGTGCCGCGGATGATCGGCAGCTCCCAGGACTTCCCATCGATGGTCAGGGTGGCGGTCTCGGCCATGGCGCGTCTCCCGGGTGCTGTCTGTACGGCTCGTCGCGCCCGGTTCCATGGCCACGCCGCGCGACAGGGGACACCTTCATCGGATGCATGGACCAGGCTCCAGTGACCGCTTCGAGGCTTACAGGAGGTCTGGAGATCGCGGAGGGCCGCGGAGGATGGTCATGTGTACCGATCGAGGCAGACGCGATGCCCCATGCTTCTCCGCGGCCCTCCGCGTCCTCCCGATCTCCTGTAAGCCTCGAAAACGCATCCGCAGAAACGCTGAGGCCGTAAACCTCGACGCCCATCACGCCCGGGTGATGACCGCGACCCCGGCGACGATGAGCGCCATGCCGGCGATGAGGGGCCAGGTGATGCCCTCGCCGAACCACAGGGCGGCGGCGGTGGTGACGATGGCCATGCCGAGGCCGGTCATCACCGGATAGACCACGGTGATCGGGATCTTGGCCAGGGCGGTGGCATAGCAGATGAACGCCAGGCCGAAGCAGGCCAGGCCGAGGAGCAGCCAGGGCTGGCGGAAGATCCGCTCGGCCAGCGGCAGGTCGCCGCGCATCCCGGCCTTCACGAACAGGCTGGCGCTCGCGTTCAGGACCACGCCGGCGCCGAGGGCGATCCAGGCGATCACAGCTGCGACCGCTTGAAGAGGGCGTTGGGCAGGCTCCTGATGATCGCCATGATGCCCCACCAGAACCACGGGGCGTAGGCCTCGTCCACCCGCCGGTCGCAGGCGCGCAGGATCGACCGGGCGACGCGATCCGGGCTCGACACCAGGGGCGAGCCGACCTTGAGCATCCCGGCGGTCATCGGCGTGGCGGTGAAGCCCGGCTTGATCGTGACCACCGCGACCCCGGCCCGGAACAGCCGGTGCCGGAGGCCCGACAGCCACGCGTGCAGCCCCGCCTTGGCAGCGCCATAGGCGTAGTTGCTCGCCCGGCCACGGTCGCCGGCCACGGAGCCGATCACGCACAGCACCGAGCCCGCCGCCAGCCACGCCGCCAACCGCTCGCCCAGGGTGGCGACACTGGTGAAATTCACCCGGATCAGCTCCGCGGTTAAAGCCGGGTCCGCGCTCGCCTGGGCCTGGGGCGCGAGCATGCCCCAGGCGATGAGGATCGTGCAGCGGCCGCCGGGGACGCGGGTGCGGAGATCCTCGGCCAGGGCCCCCTGCTGGGCGGCATCGGCGGGATCCCGGGCGATGAGGTCCACGCTGGCGGCGCGGCGCACCCGCAGGTCGGCGCCGATCCGGGCCAGCTCGTCGCCGTCCCGGGCGACCAGGACCAGGGGCAGCCCGCGCTCCGCCCAGCGCTCGGCGCAGGCGCGGGCGATGCCGCTGGTGGCACCGAGGATGATGACGGGGGCGGGGGCGGGAGTCATGGGGTGAGTCCGATGCGGTCGCTCTGGCGGGTGCGCAGCCGGCACCGGGGATCGATGCGGGCCTTCACCGCCCGCCATTCCGCCAGGCGCGGGTACATGGTGGCAAAGGCGTCGCGGGTGCAGACCGCGTCCTTGGCGAGGTAGATCCGCCCGCCGTGGCGGAGCAGGATGCCCTCCAGATCCGCGAGCAGGCGGACCAGGGGCTCGCCGGTGTTGGGCAGATCCAGGGCCAGGGTCCAGCCGCGGAACAGGAACGACAGGGGCGCCGGGCCCGCGGGCCCACTGCGCTTGAGCACCGCCAGGAAGCTGGCGGCGCCGGCGGCGCCGATCCGTTCGAGCACCTGGGCGAGCCCCGCTTCGGCGCTGGCGTCGGGGAACAGGGCCTGGAACTGGGCGAAGCCGCGCCGGCCGTAGATGCGGTTCCAGTGCCGGACCGCATCGAGCGGGTAGAAGAACGACTCCCAGTCCACGATCCGGTCCGCATCGCCGTGGGTGGCGTAGTACAGGCCGTTGAAGGCCCGCACCGTGGGCGGCGACAGGGCCCAGCCGGGGAAGTCGACCGGCACCGTGCGGGTCCGCCGGGCCGGCCGGTGGTGCGGCCGGTCGCGCTGCGCCGGCGACAGATCCACCGGTTCGGCGTCGTCGCCGAGCATGCACACCGCCCGGCCCAGGTGCCGGCCCTGGGCAAGCCCATCGATCCACGCCACGGTGTACGCCGCATCCTCGGCCCCGCCGAGGATCGCCATCGCCGACGCCAGGGACTCCGCCCGCCGGTAGCGCACCCGGAAGAATGCCGACGGCACCCGCTTCAGCCGCACCGAGGCGCGCAGGATCCAGCCGGTGAGCCCCATGCCGCCGACGGTGGCGTGGAACAGCTCCGGATCCCGGTCCGGCCCGCACACCACCAGCCCGCCGTCCGGCGTGGCCAGGGTCAGGTCGAGCACATGGGCGCCGAACGAGCCGGCCCGGTGGTGGTCCTTGCCGTGGACATCCGCCGCGATGGCCCCGGCCACGGTGACGAAACGGGTCCCGGGCGTGGTGGGCAGGAAGAAGCCCCGGGGGAGAAAGGTCGTGATCAGCAGATCCAGGCTGACCCCGCCCTCGCAGTCCACGACGCCCGTCTCCGGATCGAAGCCGAGGATCCGGTCGAGGGCGGTCCCGGTCACCGCCACCCCGCCCGCCACCGGCAGGGCGCTGTCGCCGTAGGCCCGCCCCAGCCCCCGGGGCGCCACCGGATCGGACCCGGTCAGCAGCCCCTGCACCGCCCGCCAGGATGCGGGCGCCGCCTCGCGGCCCGGCACCACGGGGAAGCGGCCCCAGCCGGCGAGGTCAATACCAGTCATCGCAATTCGCCCTGGGGATGCGGGTCACCTGGGTCAGGCCGCCGACACGGGCGCAGGAGGTCGCTCATCGTGATGTCGTCGGACAGCCACGTCATGGGAAAGGATTGCGATGGACCAAAGATGATCGGTGCACCCGGACGACAGGTTCGGTCCCTGCCAGAGTTCCAAGGCTGTCGAGGAACGCCCGAGGGCATCCGTCTACCGTCCCCAGCGGATCCCCGCCCTGGCGGCGGACCGGGACCACATTCCCGCCATCGACGACGGGGACGGTGGTGGCCCAGAAGGTGGTACGTGGAGTCATGGGGGTGGATGGAAACATCTGGTCATTCCATCAAACGCCAACCTATCAGGTGCCGTCGACGGCTATGACCAGCGGTCCCATCCGGCGTTCAAATGGCAGTGGATCCGCGACGATCGTCTCGGCACTGCCGGTGGCCGTGTCCACGGTGATCAACCAGCGGCGATCCGCCGATCCACGGACCGTGACCGCTGCCGTCGCGCCGACGACCATCACTTCGATCCGCCGCGTTTCATGTCCGTAATCCAGGACCGTCCCACCGGCATCACGGACCGTCACGCGGATGGCGATCACCGGATTGATGGCCCGGTTGAAGCCACGCTCGTCCGGGTTCCCCATGATCCGACCGGCCTGGGCCACCGCCCACACCAGCACGAGGAACATTCCCGTCAGCACGGCCAGGGCCAACCCAAGCTTCCCGGCACACACGACCACCGCCCGGGCCGTCACCACACGCACTCCACACCAATGGCCGGGATGGTCCGGTCTGGAGGCACGTCGTCGGAGCCTGTGTGACCGCTCACCACCGCACCCCCAGGGTTCCGAGCAGCCCGCAGCCAACGATGGCAACGGCGATGCCCCAGGTGGGGCCGTCGGTGAGGGCGAAGACCAGGGGGTCGTGGTGCATGCGGCCCCGGGCGGTCTTGAGCCACACGCGCAGGATCCAGGAGA
>CAMCAC010000041.1 GCA_945872305.1 Candidatus Kuenenia stuttgartensis
TGGGGCCGCCGCCATGGCCGCCGCCGGCCAGGGACGCCTGGAGCGCGGTGTCGACCCACACCGCGACCTCCATCATGATGTATCGCTTGCCGGACTGGCCGATGATATTGCTCTTCACCGCGCCGAGATCGAGCTCGACCTGATGGAGCACCGAGTGGTCTTCGCCGTGCGCGTCATCACCACCCGCCGCGGCGCCATGGCCGCCGGCGGCCTCGCCGTGCCCATCGCCGGTGCCGGTGCCAGACCCGGAGGCGGGGGGGAAGAAGATGCCGACGCCGTAGACGCCGATCCCCGCGCCGACCCCCAGCAGGAGCACGCTCGCCAGGACCGGGCCGAGGATGGCCTTCAGTCCACCACCCTTGGCTTCCGCCGGGGCGGCGGCCTTGCCGTCGCCCTTCTTGGCGTCCTTCTTGTCCTCGTGCTTGTCATCGGACATGGCAGTGGCCTTTCACGGAACCGGGGTGCGCGCTTCGACAAGACGCTGGATCGCAAGCTGACGGCGGCTGTCCTCGATCCGCAGGGCCTCCATGAGGGCGGCCCGCTGTTTGAGGTTCCCGCCCTGGGCCATCTGGTGGAGGATGTCGGCGACCTCCTGGTCGGTGCTCTCGCGCAGGAACGGCAGGACCTGGGCGGGGGGCATGAGCAGGTAGAACGAGGTGAGCAGTTCGATCTGGCTGGCGCTCGCGGCGGTCGGATCGAGGGTCATCATCTCGCGGTGGATCTGCACCGCCAGCCCCGGACCGGCCTCGTCCTGCTGGGCGAGCACCATCATCCGGGCGGCTTTCTTCCCCTCCATGAAGGCGAGATAGCGGGCGATCTCGCGCGGCGGGAAGCGGCGCAGGCTCTGCCAGGCGTTGTCCTTCATCTGCTCGAAGAGCTTGGCCTGCTCCTGATAGCGGGCCTTCTCGCCGGCGGTGATGGTGTTGACCTTGCGCACCGTCTCGACCTGGGTCGAGGCCCACATGGCCTTCTCGCGCTCCAGGGCGCGGGCCTGCTCGTCGAGGGACGATTGGCGCCCCTCGAAGACGCGCTGGAGCCGGGCGAGGTCGGCGCGGGCGAGCTGCAGCTCCGCCTCGCGGCGGGCGACCTCGGTCTCGCGCTCGGCGAGGCCTTCGGTCCGGCGGCGGAGGTCCTGGACCAGTTCGTTGGCGCGCTGGGCGTTGGCCAGTTCCGCCATCTGGGTCAGCAACTCGTCGGTCTTGAGCTGGGGGATGGCGAGGCTCGGGACCTCTTTCGGCGGGTCCTTCATCCGTTTGAGCCAGGCCTGCTCCTCGGGGGTGAGGGCGATCTCGCGCAGCTTCTCATTCGGGGTCAGACCCTGGCTGGCGAGGCGGCCGGGCACGGTGAAGGCCGCGGTCGCCGCGGCGCCCAGGAACAGGACGCCGAGTGCCGCGAATCCGATCACCAGGGTGCGCAGGAAGCCGTTCATGGGGTGCTCGGGGCCACAGTGACGAGATCCTGCACATCCCGTTCCAATCGCCGGCGCTGGCTCAGGGCGAGGGCGGTCCGGTCACGCTCGACCAGGGCCTCCATGGCCCGGGTGCGCTGGCGGGCGGCGGTGAGATCGGTGCGGGCCAGTTCCTCGCCGGCCCGGGCTTCGGCCAGGGCGGCCCGGGCGGCGGCGATGCGCTGCCCCTGGGCGGCACCGAAGCGCTGGTACTGGTCGTGGAACTCCGGGCCGATGCCGGCGGCGGCGGCGGCCAGGGCGGCTTCGGCGGCGACCAGGGCGGTCTCGGCGGCGGCGGTCGCGGCCCGGGCGGCGCCCAGGGCCCGGCGACGCCGGTCCTCCTCCTCGCCGGCCAGGTCGCGCAGGCGGACGATTCCGGGGCGGAGCGGGCGGCTCATGCGGCGGCCCCGATGGCGGCCCGCAGATCCGCCAGGGCCTGGTCGCGGCCGACCCGCACGCCGACATCCTGGCGCAGGAAGGCGAGCAGGCGTGGATGGGCGGCGATGGCGGCATCGGCGCGCGGATCGGCGCCGGTCTTGTAGGCGCCGACCTCGACCAGGTCGCGCAGGCGTTCGTATTCGCTGACCAGCTCCCGGGCCTTCAGGCCCAGGCGGTAGTCCTCGGGCCGGCAGAGATCCACCGCCAGACGCGAGACCGACAGGGTCGGATCGATGGCGGGGTAGATCGCCTGGCCGGCGAGCCGGCGCGACAGGAACAGGTGGCCGTCGAGGATGCCGCGCACGGTGTCGCCGACCGGATCGTTCTCATCGTCCGCTTCGATGAGCACGGTGTAGAAGGCGGTGATCGCCCCGGCCCCCTCCCCGGTCCCCGCCCGTTCGAGCAGCCGGGGCAGGATGGCGAAGGCGCTCGGCGGGAAGCCGCGCGACACCGGCGCCTCGCCGGCGGCAAGGCCGATCTCGCGCGCCGCCTGGCACAGCCGGGTGACCGAATCCATCATCATCAGGACCTGGAGCCCGGCATCGCGGAAATGCTCGGCGACCGCGTGCGCGGCCTGGGCGGCGGCAAGACGCTCGACCGCCGGCCGGTCGCTGGTGGCGGCGATGACCACCGAGCGGGCCAGCCCCTCGGGTCCGAGGACCTTGTTGAGGAATTCGCCCACCTCGCGGCCACGTTCCCCGACCAGGGCGATGACGTTCACATCGGCGCTGGCATGGCGGGCCATCTCGGCGAGCAGGGTGGACTTGCCGACGCCGGAGCCGGCGAAGATCCCCATGCGCTGGCCGCGGCCGACCGGGAAGAGGCCGTCGATGGAGCGGATGCCCGTCTCCATGACCGTATCGATGGGCCGCCGGGACAGGGCCGGAGGAGGCTCCGCATGCAGACCCCGGGCAGCCGCCCCGGGGATCGGCCCCTTGCCGTCGAGGGGCCGGCCGACCCCATCGATGATCCGGCCGATGAGGCCGGGACCGACCGGGATGCGCAGCGGCCCGCCCAGGCCGACGACCCGGTCGCCGGCACGGATGCCGTCGGTCGAGCCGAGGGGCTGGAGGATCACCTCGCCTTCGCGGAAGCCGGTGACCATGGCGGTGCGCGGCGTCCCCTGGCCGTGGATGGCGACGGTGTCGCCGACCGGCAGGGCCGGACCCGAGGCGACCACCGCCAGGCCGACGACGCGGAGGACCACGCCCGAGGTCTCGAACGGGTCGCAGGCCGCCACCGCTTCGCGCAGCCCGGTGTGGATCATGGCCGCGGCTCCGGCCCCGCCTCGGCGGCGACGGCGGGGGCTTCCACATCGAGTCGGCGGGCGACCCGCTCCAGGGCCCCACGCAGACCGGCATCGAGCCGGGTACCCTGGCTGCGCAGGACGAGGTCGCCAAGGCGGAGGCCCGGATCATCCTCGACCACCACCCGCTCAAGCCCGGGGACATCGCCGGCGATGGCATGGATGCGCCCGCGGACGGTGGCGCCATCGTCGGGATGCAGGCGGACGACCACCGCCCGCTTGTCGGGGATGCGGGCCAGGGCCTCGGTGAGCAGGGCATCCATCCACTCGGGATCGGTCTCGACCTCGCGGGCCAGGATGCGTTCGGCGATGCCCAGGGCGAGGTCCTTGAGGTCGGCCCGGGAGCCGGCGACCAGGGCCTTCTCCAGGCCGGACAGACGCTCCTCGGCGGCGGCGAGGGCGGCCAGCGCGCCATCGAGGCGGGTGTGCAGGGCCGCGGATTCGGCCTGGATCCGCGCCTCCGCGTCGGCGGCGGCCCGGGTCTGGGCCTTGCCCTCGGCCTGGGCGGCGCGCTCCTCGGCGGCGGCGATGCGCGCCCTGGCCTCGGCCTGGGCCTCGGACCGGCCCTCGGCCCGGGCGGCGGCGACCCGGGATTCCCAGCCGCGCAGGGCGGTCTCGACTCCGGGATTGGCCAGGGCGACCGCCTGGCCGGCGACGGCACGGGAGCGGAGGATCATAGCATCTGCACCGCGTTGCCGCGCTGGACGCGGATCTCACCGCGCTCCTCCATGCCGCGGACGTGCTGGAGGATGCGCTTCTGCGCCTCCTCGATCTCGCCGAGCGGCTTGGCGCCCATCATCTCCATCTCCTCCTGCATGCCCTCGCGGGCGCGGGCGGAGAGGTTGTTGTAGATCTTCTCGGTGACCTCGGGCGGGGCGGCGCGCAGGGAGAGGAGCAGGTCGTTCTTCTCGATCTCGCCAAGCACCTTCTGGAAGTCCTTGTCGGGGATCTTGGTCAGGTCCTCGAACACGAACATGAGCTGCTGGATGTCCGAGGCGAGCTGCGGCGACTCCTTGTTGAGCCGTTCGAGGATGGCCTTGGACACGGACGGATCGGCGATGTTGAGCATCTGCGCCACCGTCTTGTAGCGCCGGCTGCCCTGGTCGTCGACCCGGGACTTGCCGAGGGAATAGGCGCGGACCTCCATCATCTCGTCGATCTGGCGGACCAGTTCGATGGGCAGCTCGCCGGTCGAGGCGATGCGTTTGATCACCTCGTAGCGCAACTCGTCCGGCATGTCGCGCATCACGTCGGCGGCGATCGGGGCATCGAGGTGGGCGACCACCAGCGAGATCACCTGCGGGTGCTCTCCACGCAGCAGGGTGGAGACCTGGCGTGCATCGAGGGGCTGGAGCGACTTGAACGGCTCGCTGTCGCGGCTGCTCTTGCGGATCTTCTCCAGCAGTTCCTTGGCCTTCTCCTTGCCGAGGGCGCGTTCGAGGATGGCCTGGATCATCGGCTCGACGTTCACCCGGTCGCCACCGATGGCCTTGTTGAAGTCCTTGAGCAGCGTCTCCATGTCGGCGCCGGAGATCTCGCCCATGCGGGTCATCTCCTCGGAGATCATGGTGACCTCGCGCTCATTCATCCGGCTCATGACCAGCGCGGCGGTCTCGCTGTCGAGGGAGAGGATGAAGGCGGCGGCGCGGCGGCGGCCACGCAGGGCCTGCTCGTCGTCGCTCTTGGCCGGGTTCGGGGGCATGGCGGTTCCGCGGGCGAGGGGTGTCGGGGATCAGGGGACGAGGGTCACTCGTACATCCACTGCTTGACGATCTGGGCGGCGCCCGCGGGATCGTCGAGGATGCGCTTCTTGATGCTGTCGCGCAGGCTTTCCCGGCGCTTCTTGATCGCCTTGCTCATCTCGTCCTCGTCGCTCGGCTCCTCGCCTGGTTCCGGCGGGGGCGGTTCGTTCTTCTTGCGCTCCTCCTCGACGACGGCGCGGGCGCGGGCCTCGGCGTCGGCCCAGGCGCGGTGCGAGCGTGAGAGCTGGCCACGGGCGACGACCAGGAGGCCGATGGCGACCAGCCCGGCCAGGGCCCAGCCGATCCACTCGCCCAGGCGGTTCGGATCGAGGGCCATGATGCCCGCGGCGGCCACCGGCTCCTCGGGGCGCCACAGGCGCATGGACTGGACCGAGCTGGTGAAGCGGTCCTTGAGGTCGGCGCCTTCCTGGCGCGAGGCCATCTCCCTGGCGGCGTTGAAGCCGATGGCGTTGAGCACCAGGTCCTCGAAGCGCTTGCGCTCCTCGGGGGTGTATTCCCGGTAGTCCTTGGTCTTGGCCCCGGTGGGCTTGCCGTCGGACCCCTTCTCCTCGGCTTCGACCTCCTGGTAGTCGAGCAGGATGGCGACGTTCATGCCGCGCAGGCGGCCGAGTTCATCTTCGGTGGTCACCGTCTTCTTGCCGACCACATAGTCGGTGCTGGTGTCCTCCTGGGTCTTGCTGGCGAGTTGCGTCGCCGGCTGTTCGGGGCGGGACTCACCTTCGACATTGCTCGCGGTACCGGCCTTGCCGCCGTTCTGGATGACCGGCGTCTTCTCGTCGCTGGTCTGGGTGCGCTCGCGGCTGGCGACCTTCACGGTCGGGTCGGCGGTGGTCTCCTGGCGCTTGGTGAAGTCGAGCTTCACCGACACCTTCACCTGGCTGCGGCCGGGGCCGAGGATGGCGTCGAGCTGCTCCTGGGCCTTGCGGGTGAGGTGGTTCTCGCGGGCGATCTCCGCCTCGAGGGCGGTGGAGGCCTGGCCGGCGCCGCCATCGGGGCCGTTGCGGGTGAGCAGGCCGGCGTTGTCCATGACCTGGACCCGGTCCGGGGCCAGGCCGCTGATCGCCCCGGCGGTCAGGTGGACCACACCCGCCGTCTGGCGGTCGGTGAGCCGGGAACCCGGGGCCATGTCGAGCTTGATCGACGCCCGGGGCAGGGCGCTCTCGTCGCCGACGAACGGGCTCGGCTGCGGGCGGTCGATGATCACCCGGGCCGAGCGCACCCCGGGCAGCTCCTTGAAGCTGCGCTCCAGTTCGCCGGCCACGGCGCGATCATAGGTCTTGTGCTCGCTGAACACCGACTCGAACATCCCCGACTTGCCGAGGATCTCGAAACCCTTGCTGCCATCGCCGAGCATCTCCTGCTGGGCAAGGTCGTTGCGCACCTTGTGCAGGTGCTGCGACGGGATCAGGATCGCGCTCTCGCGGTCGGTCAGTTCATAGGGGATGTGGTTGGATTCCAGGTAGGCGGCGATCTCGCTGACCTGGGACTTGGGCAGTCCCGCCGCGAGCAGCCGGTAGTCCGGCTGGGTTGAAGCCACCGCCAGGGCGATGGCGACGGCGATGCCCGCCAGGGACACCAGGACGATGGTGGCCCGTTGCGGCACATCGAGCCGTGACCAGATGCTCACCAGTTGCTGCCAGAAATTCGACATCGGGGTGCCTCCGGCGGTCGCCGCCGGACCAGGTAGCGAAGGGCGTTCCAAGTCCGCCATGGCTGGGGAAGGATACCCCTGGACAGTCGCTTCACGCAATGCGCGCATTCGAAATAGGTCCACATGGATCCATTGGCGGGATGATCGACCCAGGAATTCCACGGATGCGGGACTCTGGCAGGGTCAGCGGGGGGCTCTACCCTGGGACTATGTTCTGCTGGAAGGTCTGGTTTGCTGCTCCCGGCCTCCCCCAGGGCCTGTCCAGAATCGAGACCATCCAGCAACACCGATATCGCAACGGTGCCTGGAATGGAGAGCGCGTCCTCGCGACGGGACGCTGGTGGCTGCTGACGCTGCTGTCCGGGTCCATCGAGTATCCCGGTGGCACCCTCGGCCCCGGAGAAATCCTGCTCGTGCCTCCAGAAAGCGGCCGGCCTGGCCCCGCTGCCGCCGGATCAGCCGTGGAATTCCTCTACCTGCAGTTCGATGGCTGCGGGTGCGAGCCCACGCTGCGCACCCTGGCCGCCGCCGGACCGGTGCGGATCGGGGGCGGTGACCCGCGATTGCTGCGGATCCTCGCCTGGAATCAGGTATGGTCGCGCATGGTGCGGGCCAACCCCGCCCGGCGGGAGGCGACCCCGGTGATCACCGTCTCACCATCCTCCGCCTGGTCCCTGCTCAATGATTCCCTCTCCATGCTCCTCCCGGGGGCCCCGGCGGTGACCGACCCGTTTGTCGCCAAGGCGATGGAAACGATGCACAACACCCGGCGACTCGACCTGGGGATCACCGCCTGGGCCGAGCTTCTCGATTGCACCCGCCAGCATCTCTGCGCGCGTTTCCGGACAGCCGGCCTGCCGAGTCCCGCCCGCTGGCTGATAGAGCGGCGGATCGAGGAGGCGGAACGTCTGCTGCACACCGGGATGACCCTGACCGAAGCCGCCCGGCAGGTCGGCTATGCCAGTGCCAGCACCTTTCTACGCGCCCGCCGCCGGATCCGCTGACCCGCCTCAGACGATTCCATCCGGCACATGCGGATTCCATCCGCATGCATCACAAGTCACTTAGCCAGTACGTACTGGTGGACAGAGGCTTTGACCCATGGACACCCCCCGCACCGGCGCCGTCGTACCCAGCCTTTTGGCTGCCGTAGCCGCCCTCGGCGCTGCCGCATTGGCGCTGATCAACCCCACCTTCACCCCACGCCACTTCCTGGACGGGGCGAGCGCCATCGTGCCGCTGACCCTGACCCCGGGGGCGGACGGCGCCTGGACGGTCGCGGCCGGGACGCCGATCAAGGGCGCCGCCCCGGCGTTGAGCGCGCTGTCCGCCGCCGGCCAGGCGGCTGACGAGCTCGACACTGAGCGCGGCGACAAGCCGTCGCGCAGTGCGATCCTGCTCATGGGCGACTTCAGCGCGGCGGCCGAACCGGCAAAGGCGGCGCAGCTCACCACCAAGCCGGCAGGCGCGCTGTTGGCGGGCGGCAAGTGGTTCCTCGCCTATGCCGAGACCGATGGCCGATGGCGGCTGGAGTCGGACACCGTGCTCGACCTGCGTACGGTGTGGGCCGGCTCCGATGGCATGCTGGCGCGCGGTTTCCAGTGGCTGGCCCAGGACCCCTCGGCCGACCTGCCGGTGAAGGGCGATGCCAACTGGGTTGAACCGCCGGTGCTGGCCACGGTCGGCGAGACCAAGCCGGGCAGCGGTCTCCTGGTCGCCGATCTCGATGGCGACGGCCAGGCCGAGATCGTGGTCGGCGCCGCCAGCGGGCTACGCATCCTCAAGCGCAGCGGCGAGGCCTGGTCGGTGACCCCGCTCGGCGGCGCCGCCAATGCGTTGGCGGTGGCCGATGTCGACGGCGATGGCCGTCTCGACCTAGCCTTCACCCATCCCGATGGCCAGGGTGTGGCGTCGAAGCTGCAGCAGGCCGATGGTGCGTACGCCGATGGCCCCACGGCGCCACTCACCGGCATCGTCGGGCTGCACCTGGTCGGCAGCGTCGGGGGCAAGGCGGTGCTGCTGGCCCAGGGGCCTGAGCGCAGACCGGCACTGTTGATCCCCGGCGCCGCCGGCTGGACGGTCCAGGAGCTGGACACCACCGGCCCGGCCTGCGTTGCCGAGGTCACCGGCGACCGTTTCGCCGATGTGGTGGTGGCGGGTCCGAAGGCGATCACCGTGTTCCCCGGCACCGGCAGCGGGGTCGGCGCCGCGCTGGTCAGGGCGGTGGGCTTCGTGTCTGCGGGGCCGCTGAGCCTCCGGCCCGGGGATTTTGACCAGGACGGCCGGATCGACCTGTGCGTGGCCGGCAGCGACGGGCCAGGGATCCTGGTCCAGCAGGCCGACGGCGGCTTCGAGCACTGGTTCGAGCAGACCGGCGAGCTGGCCTACGGCACCCAGGACGTGCGCGACACGGTGGTCAGCGACTACACCGGCGATGGCCGCCAGGACACCCTCCTGCTCCAGCCCGGCCAGCTGTTCAAGCCGTATTTCAACCGCGGCTACGTCACCTTCGGCTACGCCAACGACCTCAATCCCGAGGGCGGTGGCATGCATGGCGCCGACGCCGGCAAGGGCGTCGGCGCCGCCCTGCCCAAGCTACGCAATGGGGTGGCGGCGGCGACGGCCGGCGATGTTCTGGGCGATGCCGCCGAGGAGCAGGTGCTGCTCACCCCGGCCGGCGAGGTCCTGCTGCTCGCCACGCAGGCGATGCCCGCCGTCAGCCGCACCACGCTGCGGGTGACCCTGCCGGCCGGCGCCGCCCCGGCCCTGGTCCGCGCCATGGACGGCCTGCGCCCGCTCGGCGCGCGCATGGTCCTGCCCGGCCAGCCGGCGGTGTTCCCCAAGCGCGGCAAGGGGCCGCTCACCCTGACCTGGACCGGCGCCGACGGCAAGCCGGTGGTCAAGACCGTGCCGGTGCTCAAGCCCACCGCCTTCGTCCTGCCCTGATCCCGACATGCCCGCCTTCATCGCCCTCGCCGAGCAGATCGTCTCCGCCCAGACCGCGGTGGTCCCGGTGGTGGTCAGTCCGATCCAGATCCTGCTCACCGTGCTGCCGGGCCTGCTCGCGGCCCTCGGAGGCGTGCTGCTGGTGGCGCTCAAGCCGAAGAGCGTGTGGCTGGGCATCCGTCTGGCGGTGCGCTTCTGGTATGCGACCCTGCCGGTCGCCGGCCTGGTCTGGCTGGTGGTGTGGGGCTGGGGCCGGATCGAGTTCGGCGGCGGCGGGGCGGCAGGTGCGCGCAGCGCCAGCGGCACCTGGGCGATGGCGCGCGGCGGCGCGGACCGCAACGGCTGGGCCGGCGGCGAGGCGCCCAACCGTCCGGGCCTGGCATGGCAGACCGCCGACGACCGCATCCGCCTGCTGTCCTCGCCGGCGGTGGTCGGCAACCGCGTGTACGCCAGCACCGCGGTGTACACGCCCACCGCCAACCGCGGCGAGATCGTCTGCTTCGACGCGGATACCGGCGCCGTAGTCTGGCGCCATGTCCCGGCCGGGTTCCGCGCTACCTTCAGCAGCCCGACCCTGGCCGGCGACCGCCTGCTGGTCGGCGAGGGCCTGCATTTCACCAATGACGCCCGCGTGTTCTGCCTCGACATCGCCGACGAGCGGCGGGTGAAGGCCCTGTGGTCGTTCTCGACCAGGAACCATGTCGAGAGCACCCCGGCCGTGGCCACCCTGCGCGACGGGGCCAAGGTGGTGGTGGTCGGGGCCGGCAGCGACGGCTACCACGGCCTCGACCTGGACGGCGATGGCACGGGTGGACCGCGTCTGCGCTGGCGGGTCGATCCAGCCGTCGTGCCCGATGCCGAGAGCAGCCCGGCCATCGCCACCCTGGCCGACGGCCGGGTGGTCGCCGTGGTCGGCTCTGGCAATGAGGGCAACGCCGTGGTCGCCATCGACTGCGCCGACGGCACGGTGGTGTGGAAGACCCCGGTGCCGTATCCGGTGTTCGCGGCGCCGACCGTGGTCGACGGCCTGGTGGTGGTCGGGATGGGCAACGGCGACTTCATCAACAATGCCGAGACGGTGCGGGCGAAGGTGATCGACGCGATGCGCAAGCGCGGGGACGCGACGGCGGAGATCGATGCCGCCTTCAAGCGCTTGGCGCCCGGTGGCGCGGTCGCGGCGTTCGGGCTGGAGGACGGCAAGGAACGCTGGACCTGTCCGACCCCGGTCGCGGTGCTCGGCGCGGCCGCGGTGCAGCGCGACGCCCACGGCACTGCGGTGCGGCTGTTCGCCGCCGACACCAACGGCACCCTGGTCCAGATTGACATGCAGGGCCGGCGCGGCGAGACCTGGAATCCCGGGGCGCCGATCATGGCCAGCCCGGCGGTGGCCGGCGGCCGGGTGTACATGACCACCAGCACCGGGGTGCTCTACGCCCTCGATGCCGAGGATCTCGCTCCGCGCTGGGAGCACGCGCTCGGTGCCGCCCAGGGCATGTTCTTCTCCGCGCCGGTGGTGGCCGGCGGCCGGATCTACGCCGGAGGCGAACTCACCGGCCTGCAGGCGGTCGGGACCTACGACCCGACCCCGCCGGTGGCGTTGGCGCGCGGCGGCCGCGGTTCGCCGGGTGGCGGCGACGGGTCGGCACTGCCGGCGGCCGGCGCCTTCCGCTGGAACTGGCCCGACGGCCAGACCGCCGACAGCGCCGATGGCCTGCGCATCACCGCCAGTCCGGCGGTGGCGGGTGGCGATCTGTTGGTGCCGGTGGCGGCCGGGGCGCGGACCGGACTCGCCTGCCTGCCCTTCGACGCCAGGGCCGAGGCAGCGCCGCGCGAACGCTGGTTCGCCGCCATCGGTCCGGTGCGTGCCAGCCCGGCGCTGATCGGCGACGCCGCCTTCGCCATCGCCGGTAGCGGTACCGGCGCGGCGCTCCATCGTCTGGCCCGCACCGACGGCCGCACGACCATCCGCATCCCGGCCCTGGAGGGCGCGGTCATCGCCACCGTGAGCGACCTGCTCGCGGCGCTGCCGGGCGCCACGGTCCCCGCCCTCGCCCTGCTCGATCCCGCCACCCTGGCGACCCGCTGGACGGCGCCCCTGCCGGGCAGCCGTCTGCTGGGCGCCGAGATCCTTGGCACCACCGTGTTCGCCGTCGGCCCGCAGGGCGTGGTGGCCTGTGCCCGGCGCGATGGAGCGATCCTCTGGCAGACGGCGCTGGCGGTGACCGGCGCGCCGATGCTCGCCGGCAACCTCCTGCTGGTGCCCACGGCCGACGGCGTGGTCGCGTTGCGTGTCGGCGGTGGCGAGGTGGCGGCCCCGGCCGAGGGCGGCCTGCGCCAATTCGCCGGCGATGGCCGCACCGCGGCGTGGATCGATGGCGCCGGCCGGCTGCGCCAGGCCGCCCTTCCCGGCCTGCAGCTGCGCGCCGTCAGCCCCGGCCTGGCCGACCTGGCCCCGGTCGTCGCCCGCGGTCGCGTGCTGGCCGCCGATGCCACCCATCTCCTCCTGTGGAACGCCGGCGATCCCCTCGCTGAACCGGTGCGCTGGGCCGAGACCGCCTGGCTCGGCGCCCCGAGCGCCGCGCCGATCCTTGCCCAGGGCGTGCTGCTGCTGCCCACCACCGGTTACGGTCTCGTCGCCTTCGGAGCTGCGCCATGACCTGGACCTACGCGTTCGCCACTGCCAAGCCCGCCGGGCGGCCGCTCAAGGAACTGCTCGGCGGCAAGGGCGCCAGCTTGGCCGAGATGACCGCCGCCGGACTGCCGGTTCCGCCCGGCTTCACCATCATCACCGACGCCTGCCCGCGCTATCTCGCCGCTGGCCGGCTTGAGGACGATCTGCTTGCCGAACTGCGCGACCAGGTGGCGGCGCTTGAGGCGGCGACCGACCGACGCTTCGGCGCCGGCGCGCGCCCGCTGCTGGTGTCGGTGCGCTCCGGCGCCGCGGCCTCGATGCCGGGCATGATGGACACCGTGCTCAACTGCGGCCTGCTGCCTGCCCTGGCGGATGAGGTCGGCGACGATGCGGCGTTCTGGGGGCCGTGCCGGCAGGCGGTGCTCGGCTTCGCCCGCATCGTCGGCGGCATCGCCGAGGACCGCCTGGGCCACGCCGCCGCCGACCGCGCCGGGGTCGCGGCGCTGATCGCCGCCTATGAACGCATCGCCGGCCGCCCGTATCCCGCGACCCCGTGGGCGATGCTCACCGCCTGCGTCGAGGCGGTGTTCCGCTCCTGGACCAACGACCGCGCCGAGGCCTATCGCAAGCGCCACGGCATCGGCGGCCTGGCCGGGACGGCGGTGACGGTGCAGGCGATGTGGCCGTCCATCGCCTCGGGCGTGCTGTTCACCCGCGATCCCAGCCGGCCCGAGGCCGCGACCATGGTCATCGAAGGCTCCTACGGCCTTGGCGAGTCGGTGGTGTCGGGCGATGTGACCCCTGACCGCTTCATCCTGACCCGCGAACCGCTGGCGCTGCGCGAGCGCACCCTGGGCAGCAAGACCGCGGCGGTGCTGCCGCTGGGCGAGCGCTGCACGCTGGATCCCGCCGCCTGGAGCTTGGATGACGCCCGGGTGCTGGAACTGGCTGAGCTGGGTATGCGGGTCGAGCGCCTGATCGGCAAGCCGGTCGATGTGGAGTGGGGTCTGGCCGATGGCCGCCTGGCCCTGCTCCAGGCGCGGCCGATCCGCGGCCTGGAGGTGATGGAGGCGGTGGAGCCCGTCCGCCAGTCCGAGATCCGTCGCCTCGCCGCCCTGGCTGATTCCAAGCCGCGGGTGTGGGTGGCGCACAATCTGGGCGAGACCCTGCGCGCGCCGACGCCGATGACCTGGGCCCTGGTCAGCCGCTTCATGTCCGGGAGCGGCGGCTTCGGCACGCTGTACCGGACCCTCGGCTACCGGCCGTCGGTGACCGTGCTGCGCGAAGGCTTCCTGGAACTGATCTGCGGCCGGATCTATGCCGATCCGCAGCGTCTGGCCGGGCTGTTCTGGGGCGCCTGGCCGTTCGCCTACGACCTCGACCTGGTGCGCCGCGATCCGCGCGCCCTGGAACGGCCGCCGACCATCTTCCAGGCCGACCGCGCCGATGCCGCGTTCCTCGCCTCGGTGCCCGGCACCCTGCTGGCGATGCGCCGCTGCACCCGGCAGATGCGCGCCCTGCGGCGCGCGGCCGAGGACCGCTTCCGCACCGCGCGCAGTGCATGGACCGCCTGGCTGGCGCAGCGCGCGGCGGTCGATCTCGACCGGCTCGACGATGCGGCCCTGCTCGCCGAACTGGACCGCCGGGTGGCCGAGACCCTGGACCGCTTCAGCGCAGAAAGCCTGCTGCCAGGATTCTTCGGTGGCGAGGCCCTGGGCGCGTTGAGCCTGCGCCTGGGCCAGCTCCTGGGCGAACGTGACGGTGCCGCCCTCGCTGGCCGCCTGACCCAGGCCCTGGACGGCGACGCCACCGCCGAGCAGAACCGCCAGCTCTGGCAGGTGGCGCACGGCACCCTGCCCCTGGCGTCGTTCATGACCGCCTACGGCCATCGCTGCTCCGGCGAGATGGAGCTGGCGACGCCGCGCTGGAACGAGGACCCGCAGGCGGTCGAGCGGCTGCTCGCGCCGCTGCGCCGGCCCGGGGCCACCGACCCCGAGGCCGCCCACCACCGCAACCGCACCGACCGCGACGCCGCCGAGGCGGCGCTGCCGGACCTGCTGCACCGCCACGGCGGCATGAGCTTCGCGGCGGAGATCCGCCATGATCTGGCCGATGCCCGCCGCCTGCTGCCCTACCGCGAGACCGGCAAGTACGAGCTGATGCGCGGCTGGGCGCTGATCCGCAGCGCCCTCGAGGCGATCGCTGCGCGTCATGATCTGGGGCGCGGCGTGTACTTCCTCACCCCCGACGAGCTGCCCCGGCTGGCGACCGACGGCGACGCCATGCGCGCCGTCATCGCCGAGCGGCAGGTCCGCTGGCAGGCGCTGCAGCGCCTCGACCCCGACCAGGTCGTGGACGCGGCCGCCCTGGACCGGCTCGGCCAGCCGCCCGAGGACACCGGCGGCGACAGCTGGGCCGCCGAGCCGGTCTCGCCCGGCCTGGCGAGCGGACCGGTGCGCATCGTGTTCGACCCGCGCACCGCCGGCGACCTGGGCAGCGGCTACATCCTGGTCTGCCCGTCCACCGATCCCGGCTGGACGCCGTTGTTCCTGGGCGCCCGCGGCCTGATCGTCGAACGCGGTGGCGTGCTCTCGCATGGCGCCATCGTCGCCCGCGACTTCGGCATCCCGGCCGTGTGTCTGCCCGGCGCCACCCGCCTGCTGGCTGGGGCCGGCAGCGTGCGCATCGATGCCAACCAGGGCCGCGTCAGCAAGGAGATCCAGCCATGAGCGACGGTTCCGCCATCTGGGGCCCGATCTGGCCGGCGTCGTCGTCGTCCCTGCTCGACCCGGGCTGGTGGGCGCATTTGTTCCAGGTCATCCTCTGCCCGCTGCTCGATCCGCTGCTGTTGCTCGGGCATGACTGGGCGCTGGTGGTCATGGCCGTGCTCGAAGCGCTGTGCGTGGTCCTGGTCCGCCGCTTCACCACCGATCAGGCAGAACTGCACCGTCTGGCCCACGATCGCACCATGCAGAAGCACCTGTATGTGGTCGCCAGGCTGATCGGCGACCAGGCCGCTGCCGCCCGCCACCAGGCCTTGCGCACCACCGTCGCCCTGCGCGGCATCCGCCATGAGGGCCTGCCGCTGCTGATCACCGTGCCGACGGTGCTGATCCTGGCGGCCTGGTGCTTCCTGCGCCTGCCCAGCGAACCGGCCCCGGCCGGGACGGCGATCACCGTCGCCTTCTACGACAATCGCCTGTCGCGCGCGGCGGGCGAGGACCGGGTGGTTGATCTGGAGGTCCCGCCCGGCGTCACCCTCGATGGCGGCCCGGTGCGCGTGCTGCGCCCGGTCACCGATCCCGCCGAGACCCTTGGCCTGCCGCCCTACAGCGAGGCGGTGTGGACGCTGACGGCGCCCGCCACCACCACGCCGCTGACCCTGCGCTTCCACGATGGCGGCACGGTGCTGGAGCATCCCCTGCTGGCCGGCGGCGCCTTCACCCCGCCCACCGTCCTGACCCATCCCGGCTCGCCGCATGCCACCACCGAGATCCGCCTGCCGGTCTACCACCCGTTCGGATTCATCCCTGGCGGCGGCCCGTTCCCACCGTGGATGGTCGCCTACCTGCTGGTCATCGTGCCGTTCTTCTTCATCTGGAAGCGGGTCCTGAGGGTGGCATGAGACATCCCATCGCCATCGCGCTCTGCGCTCTGGCGGCCTGCACTTGGGGCGAACCGGCTCCGTCCTGGCCGACTGTCCGCTCCATGTCCTCGCCAGCCACGGCGTCTGCGGTCGCGCCGCTGCGGCAGGCCTGGACCGGCGCGCCACCCGAGACTGAGCAGTTGTTCGCGGGCGGCATCGATGCCACCGCCGCGACAGCCATCGTGGCTGAGGTGAGCACGGCATTTCCAAGGGTGACGGTGCATGGGCGCCTGCAGGCCGATGGTCATCTGTCGGTTGGCGGCGGTCGTGCTGCGGTCCTGCTGCTGGGGGAGGCTTGGTGATGCCGCCCAACCAGCTCATCATCCTTGCCGACCAGATGCGCGCCGATGCGCTCGGCATGGTCCAGCACGGGGTGGCGGTCACGCCACGCCTGGATGCGCTGCCCGGCCGGCGCTTCGAGACCTATACGAGCTGCCCGCTGTGCGTGCCGGCGCGCACCAGCCTGTGGACCGGTCGCACCCCGGCCCAGACTGGGATCACCTGGAACAAGCGAAAGGGCGCCTGCTCCAGCCCGACCCTGTTCGAGGCCCTGGCCGCCGCCGGCTACACGGTGGCCATTGTCGGCGATGATGAACTGCCGCTGGCGCCCACGCTCGACGCGCGGCTGCCCGGGCTGGTCCGCATCCGCCCGTCAGGGCACAAGGTGGTCCTCGCGGCCGCCGGCTGGACCAGGCCGTCGGCCGAGGCGATGGCGCCCTTCCGTCGCCAGATCGAGGAGGGCGGCCATCCGGTGTGGTACAGCAGCGCGCACGCCGGCCCGTGGCCGGGGCCGGCCGAGCTGCACTACGACCGCTGGCTGGCGACCCAGGCGGCGCGGCTGGTCGCCGACCTGCCTGAACCCTTTGTTTTGCTGGTCAACATCCATGCCCCGCATCCACCGCTGATGCCGCCGGCGGATCTCGCCAACCGCTTCGATCCCGGACGCCTCATACTGCCGCCCAGCCTGGGCCGGCCGGCCACCGGCGAGTGGCCGGGCCGGCGGCAGGGCAGCGCAGCCCGGCTGGCCGACGGGGTGGACGAGGCTGGCTGGCGACGGGCCTGGGCCGCGCACCTCGCCCTGGTGACGATGGTCGATGGCTGCGTGGGCACCATCGAGGATGCGGTGGCGGCCGCCGGCCGGCAGGAGCGCACCGTGCGGCTCTTCCTGGGCGACCATGGCGAAGCCCTCGGCTGCCACGGCCTGTACCAGAAGATGGACCTGCTCCAGGACGCCATCCGCGTCCCATGCCAGTGGTGGGGGCTGGGCATCGCGCCCGGGGCCGGCGCGGGGCGCCTGCACCACCTCGACATCGCGCCGACCCTGGCCGGATTCGCCGGCCTTCCGGCCGACCCGGACTGGTCGGGCCTGGATGCCCGCGCGGCCCTTGCCGGTGGCGTCCTGCCCGCGCGGGAGCTGCGCTGCTGGTACGCCGGCAACCATGGGCCTGCGCCCCAGGCCATCGCCACCCTGTACGGGCGCATGAAGCGCATCCAGCACGGCGATGGCACCAACGAATGCTTCGATCTCACCGGCGATCCCTGGGAACTCCAGGCCGATAAGGATATGCCATGATCCGTCTCCTCTGCCTGTTCGCCCTGACCGGCCTGCTCGCTGCCGGCGACGCGGCGTGGCCGAATGTCGCCACCGGGGCCAGGCTGTGGAACACCCACCCGCTCGACCAGGTGACCTTCCGGGCCTGGGACGGCCCGGCCAAGGCGGTGGGGGCGGTACGCATCGTCGCGCCGATCGGCGGCCTCGGCACCGGGCAGCTCGTCGCCACCCAGGGTGGCGGGGTGAAAGGGCTGACCGTGAGCGTGAAGCCGCCAGCGGGTTGGCCGGCGGACAGCGTGACCGCCCGTTTCCAGACCCTGGCTGACGAACGGGTCAAGGCATGGCAATGGGGGC
>CAMCAC010000042.1 GCA_945872305.1 Candidatus Kuenenia stuttgartensis
TCGGCGCCGCTCATCGCCCGGATCAGGGCGTTGCACCGGGTGCGGGACTGATCCGCGGTTCAGGGGTTGGCTGACCGCCAGCCGGCCCGGACGGCATGCACCCCGAACCAGCTGATCACCCAGAACAGCGGGGCACAGGCGGTCGTTGCCCACAGCCAGGCGCTGGGCTTCCGGCTGATAAGGCTGTGTTGCTGATGATCGGGATCCACCAGGACCTCCACGGTGGCGCCGGGTTTCAGGGCGCGGATCGCCCTCGCTTCCTCGCGGGTGATCTGACGGTCGGTCAGGCCGTACCGGGATCCCACCGCCGTCCCGTCCGGAGTCGGGTGGCGGTAGGACAGGGTGACGAACCAACTGCGGCCGCTCTGTTCCACCGACACCTGCTCGACGGTTGCGGTCGTGGGTTTCCAACCGGCGCTCACGGCCCAGACCCACCAGGCGGGCGCCACGAAGAGCAGGGCGGGGAGCATTCCGAGGATGATCAGGATCACCCCGATCCCGATCGACCAGGCAGTACGTTTCACCACGCCGCCGCCGCCACCCGGGTGAGCAGCTCCGCGGTCCCCGGGCGGCAGGCGAGGATGTCGCCGCGCTCCCGGACCAGGGTCCAGGGGCTTCCGTCCCAGGCGTGGACGGTGCAGCCCAGGGCCCGCGCCAGGGCGACCCCGGCGCAGACATCCCAGGGGAACACCTTGCTGATCGCGTAGGCGTCGACCCGGCCCAGGGCGAGGAAGAGCAGTTCCACCGCCGCCGAGCCGTGGGTCTTGTACTGGCGGATGGTCGGCGCCAGGCGGTCGAGCAGGCGTTGGGTGCGGGCGCGCTCGTCCAGGGCCCAGGGCCAGTCCGTGGCCACGATCCAGCGTTTCGCCTCGGGGTCCGCGGGGCCCAGGACCAGCTCGCGACCTTCGCCGTCGCGCACGCCCAGGCCGGATCCGCCGGCGACGGACAGTCCCAGGTCCGGGGCGTGGATCACCCCGAGCACCGGTTCGCCGCGGAAAGCCAGACCGAGGGACAGGGACCAACAGGGCAGCGCCCGGCTGTAGTTGGCGGTGCCGTCAAGGGGATCCACATGCCAGCACCACGGGCTGTCCGCAGGGCCGAGGACCGTGCCTTCCTCGCCAGCGATGCGGTGACCAGGATGGCGGGCGGCCAGGGCCGCGGTCAGGCGGTCTTCGGCGTGGCGGTCCGCCAGGGTCACGACATCGGCGCCGCCCTTGTCGGTGGCGGCCATGAGCCGGCCGCGCAGGGCCTGCATCTCGCCGCCGACCTCCCGGGCGAGGGCCAGGGCGTGGTCGGCCCAGCTCCGTTCGGCGGCGCCGTCAGTCATGGCGGGCCGCCTGTTCGATGAGCTGGGTGGTGCGGCCATGCACGGTCTTTTCCAGCACGGTGACCGGTTCCTGGAAACAACGGTTGTTGGGGACCAGGACCATGCAGCCGTCCTCCCGGCGCAGCGCCATGGTCCACAGCCGGAACTCCACGATCCGGCCGTCGATGGTGTGCTCTCCGGTTCCGATCCGGATCCGGTCGCCGGCGTGGAGGTCCTTGGTCCAGAACAGGATCACCCCGGCGGTGACGTTGGAGAGCACGCTCCAGGTGGCGAAGCAGGCCACCCCGACCACGGTCAGGAAACTGCCGACATACGCGGGGATCATCGAGATCTCCACGCCGATGATGAGCAGGGCGAGGAGGAGAAACAGTGCGGTCTTGAAGATGCGGATCGCGCCGAGCATGGCGCGGATGCGGTCGCCATCGTGGCCCCGGGCGCGGCCGACCCGCACGGTCAGCCAGGTGACCAGGAGCGAGGTCACGGCGTACACCGCCGCGAGCACGGCGATGCGGATCACCTGGGGTCCGGTCAGGGCCTCGGCCATCCAGCCGGCGGAATCGGGAGCATCCATGTCACGGATGCTTCCCGCCCGCCGGCGGAGGCAATGCGGCGGATCAGACCACCCGGTTCTGGCGGATGCACTCCGAATACCACTGCGCCGACAGCTTGGGGGTGCGTTCCTGGGTCTGGTAGTTGGTGTAGACCATGCCGAAGCGCTTGGCGTAGCCCCACGCCCACTCGAAGTTGTCCATCAGCGACCAGGCGAAGTAGCCCTTCAGGGGGTAGCCCTCGGCGCACAGGCGGTGGGCCTGGCGCAGGTAGGAGCGCAGGTAGTGGATCCGGTCGTTGTCGAGCACCTCGCCGGACGGGGTGACCACGTCCTGGGCGGCGCAGCCGTTCTCGCTGATGACGATCTCGCCGGCGAATCCGGTCGAGTCGATGACATGGCGTACCGCCCAATACAGGGATTCGGGCACCACCTGGAGCCACGGCATGTCGAGCCGGGGATAGCCCTCGGCGTAGGGGATCGCCTCGTAGCCGTCGTCGTTGGCAGCGGCGCGCACGTAGTTGCCGCTGTAGATGTTGATGCCGTACCGGTCGAGGGGCTGGCGGATCGTCTCCATGTCCCCGGGCAGGATGTCCGGCACGGCGTTCTCGGCGCCCTTGTGCTTGAGGAACAGCTCCGAGTAGCGGCCGGTCAGGGCCGGGAAGGTCACCGCGCCGTTGCACCACTGGTCCTGGAAGGCCCGGCGGGCGGCGACGATGTCCGCCTCGGTCTCGGCCCACGGGATCGGGGTGGAGCAGTTGTCGACCAGGGCGATCTTGCACGGGCGCGGCGTGGCGGCACGGATCGCCTGGCAGGCCAGCCCATGGGCGAGCATGGCGTGGTGGACGGTCTGCCAGACCTCCTTCTGGGTCTTCACGATGGTGCCCGGCGCGTGCGGCGGCTGCTTGCCCACCCCGTAGCCGAGCTGGGTGAAGCAGGGCACCTCGTTGATCGTCATCCAGTCGGTGACCCGGTCGCCGAGATGTTTCACCACCACGGTGCAGTAGTCGGCGAAGTCCTTGGCCATCTGCCGCGAGCGCCAGGAGCCGTAACGCTGCTCCAGGGCATAGGGGCTGTCCCAGTGGAACAGGGTGACATGGGGCTCAATGCCGTTCTTCAGCAGGCAGTCCACGAGCCGGTCGTAGAACGCCAAGCCCTTGGGATTCACCGCGCCGGTGCCGTCGGGAAGGATGCGCGGCCAGGCGACGGAGAAGCGGTAGGCCTTGAGGCCGAGGGCCTTCATCAGCGCCACGTCCTGCTCGATCCGGTGGTAGTGGTCGCAGGCCACCGCCCCGGACTCGCCGGTGCGGGTGCCATGGAGCGCGGTCGAGAAGTGGTCCCACACGCACGGCTTGCGGCCGTCTTCGGTGGTGGCGCCCTCGATCTGGTAGGCGGCGGTGGCGGCACCCCAGGTGAAGCCCTGGGGGAAGGTGTAGCTGGCGGACATGGGATTCCTCAGAGCAGCCGGTCGAAGAGGGCTGCAAAACGGTTGAAGAAGACGGCGACCACGATGAGCACCATGGCGAAGGCCGCCCCGGCCACGACCCAGCCCCAGGGAAACGGATCGGGCAGCGGCTCGTCGAGCCCGGCGAGGTGGCAGAGTTGGCGCTCCAGGTCGGCAAGCTTGCGCCAGCGTTCCTCGGGCTTCTTGGCCAGGCAGCGGGCGAGGATCACCTTGAGGGTGGGATCCATGTCCGCCGGCCAGGGCACCGCCGCGGTGCAGTGCATGGTCATGGTGTCGTAAGCGCTCTCGCCCTCGAACGGGACCTTGCCGGTGACCAGTTCGAAGAGCATCACGCCGAGGGCGTAGACGTCGGCGGTCTCCACCGCGTTCTTGGTCTGGCGGCACTGCTCCGGGGCCATGTAGAGCGGGGTGCCCATGACCTGCTTGGACATGGTCAGGGCGGTCTTCTGGTCGGCGGCCTTGGCGAGGCCGAAGTCCGCCACCTTGACCACGCTGCCTTTCCACGGGGCGCCGGGCTTGCCGTCCTTGTGTGATATCCGCACGGAGCCGCCATCGAGGGCGGCGGACACCAGGAGGTTCTCTGGCTTGAGATCCCGGTGCCAGGTATTGGCCTTGCGCAGGCCGCGGATCGCCTGGATCACGATCCAGCAGGCATCCTCAAGAGACAGCCGTTTCTTCTTGTCGAGCAGATCGCGCACCGAGCCGCCGGCGGCGAACTCCATCACCAGGTAGGGGAAGCCGTTGTGGACCCCGTGGTGGATGTAGCGGATGATGTGGCTGGGCTTGTCGCGCCGGCGGTTGTGCGGGGCGCCTTTGAGGATGTCGATCTCGCGCTGGAAACGGGCCCGGTCCACCTTGTCGGTGACATGCTCCAGGAATTTCACCGCCACCGGCTGGTCGCCGTCCTGGGCCAGATAGACGCTGCCGCAGCCACCTTCACCGAGTTTCTTCTCGACGGTCCAGCGACGGCCGATCACGTCGCCGCGGCGCAGGCGCAGTTCGAGGGTCTGCTTGGCCATGGCCCGTGACGCTAGGCCGGGTGCGGGTGGCGCCAAGGCGGGGTTTCCTGCCCGGGCTGGGCCTGATCATGCGCCCATGCACCCGTCTGAACACGCCCTGCTGGAATGGCTTGACCGCGCCCCCAACCGCGAACGGACCCAGGACTTCCGCGGCATGCGGCTGGACGAGGTCCGCCGGGTCCTGGCCCGTCTGCCGGCTCCGCCGGCGCCCCTGACCGTGGCCGGGACCAAGGGCAAGGGCAGCACGGTCCGCCTCGCGGAATGCGCCCTCCTCGCCGGGGGCCGGCGGACCCTGGCGTTCACCAGTCCACACCTGCGCTCGGTGGCGGAACGCTGGCGGGTGGACGGTGAGCCGGCCCCATGGCCGATGATCGAGACCGCCGCCCTGGCCACCGCCGACGCGGAGGCCGCCGCCGGCATCCGCCTGTCGTGGTTCGAACGCACCACGGCCATGGCGGTGGCCATGGCGGCGGCGATCCCCGACGTGCGCCTGATCCTGGAGGTCGGCATCGGCGGCCGGCTCGACGCGGTCAACGCCATCGATCCGGCGGTGGCGGCGGTGACCCACCTGTCCTTCGACCACCGGGATGTGCTGGGTCCGACCCTGGAGCACATCGCCGGCGAGAAGCTGGGCATCAGCCGCCCGGGCCGGCCCCTGGTCATCGGGCCCCAGACCGTGGAGGGAGCCCTGGCGGTGCGCCGGAGGTTGCCCGCCGGCGTGCCGGCGGTGTGGGCCCAGCCCGACCGCCGCCGCCCCGGCCTGCCCGGGGACCATCAGCGGGAGAATGCCGGCACCGCCCGGGCCGCCCTGCACGCCTTCGAGCCGAACCTGGGTGAAGACGCCATCGATCGTGGCTTCGCCGCCGCGCAGTTGGAGGCCCGCTGCCAGACCGTGTCCTGGCGCGGCCGCACCCTGCTCATCGATGGCGCCCACAACGGCCCGTCGGTGGCGGCGACCCTGGCGGTGGCCGCCGAACGGCTGCGACCGGGGTTCACCGTGGTCATCGGCACCGCCAAGGACAAGGAGATCGATCCGATCCTGGCCGCGATCCCCGCCGGCACGCCGCTCATCCGCTGCGGCTACGACTCTCCCCGGGCCCGGGGCCGCGGCGACTGGCCGGCGGCGGTGCTGGGGACGCCGTGGTCCCCGTCCGTCGCCGCGGTGCTGGCGGATCCGCCGACGGGGGACCTGTGCGTCACCGGAAGCTTCTATGTAGCGGGGGAGGCATTGATCATGCTTCAGGGAGGGGTGGCTGTCGTGCAGTGACGAGGACGGCGCGAGAGGCATGACACCAAGAGTCCAGAGCGGTGCTCGGCGGAGTGGTGCTCCGCCCGTCCTTCGCGCCGAGTGCCACGCGGCGCTTTCTCAATCCGGTTTCAGAATCTGAGGCCGTGGATGATCAGGTTGCCAGTACATGTCCCGATGCCGAGCAGAATCAGACCCGAGGAGATGAACAACAGCCAAGTCAGGCCCAGGAAAAACCTGTTTGGCTTCCAGGCGGTGTCCTGCCGCCGACGATGGGACCAGCCCAGCAAGGTCAGGACGGTGGCGGCCAGTATGGTCACCGGCATGATCGAGAGGATCCCGGCGAACAGCAGAATCCAAGTGGTCTCAGTCGACATGATGGATCACCACGCCATCCCCACCCGCACCACCGCCTGGGCCAGGGGGCCGCTGCGCTGCTGGCCGGTCTCGTCCAGGGTGGCGCTGACCGCTTCGCCGCCGATGGCGACCAGGAGGGGGTCCACGGGCTGCCATGCATACCAGGCCGTGACCCGGGCGGCGGCCACGGACTCCCCATCAACGATCCGGGTCCAGGCGAAACCGGGCCAGAGCACCCACGCGGAAGTCGATTCCGCACCATGCATGCGGAATGGCACTCCGTAGGTAAAAGTCTGGCTGTCGCGGTCGATGGTGGCGGTGACCTCCCCCGGGATGACGAATGCGCCACCGACGTGCAGGCGGACCGGCGCATCCGCGTCGCGGACCTGCACCTCGCCCCACAGACCCCAGAACGGCCCGGCGAGGATGCCACCGGCGGCGGCGGTGGCCCGTCCTGCGTCCGGGTGCAGGGCGTCGGTGCCGGCCCGCATGCCTGCCCGGGCGGTGGAGGTGCCGAAGTACAGGCCGGGCTGTTCGTCGACGGGGAGTTCGGTCTCCTGCCACGCCACCACCGCCTGGGCATCCATCGGTGAGCCCTCGCGCTCGACCCGGCGCAGGCCATCCAGGCGCAGGGTCGTTCCCGCACCGGCCGTGACCATGGGCGAGATGCCGTCCATGAGCGGGCCCCACCAAGCCAGTTCCCGGTCGAGATCCAATGCCGGCAGGCTGGCGGCGACGGCCAGGATCACCCAGGGGCGGATCATCGAGCCACCGCAGCCGTGGCGGCGTTGACGGGGGCCGTTGGATCGCCGACCGCGAACCACGGTAGCCGGAATGGATCACCGGCCTGGGCCGGATGGTCCAGGATGAGGTTCCCGGCCGTGGCCGCCGGCGGAAATGGCGGGGGGTCCTGGGCCCCGGGGAAGGTCGACCGGTCCCGCCGGTCCGCCGGCACCTGCACACAGGCGGTCCAGGCGAGGGCCGCGAGGCCGAGGGCGGTCAGGATCACCGGTGCTGGGCGCCGCATGCGGGCATGGTTGCGGGGTTCCCGGTCTGCGCCAGGGTGGCCCAAACCATGACACCGACCCGGCCCTACCTGTTCTACGGCGCCACCCAGGCCCTGTGCGCCACCTGCCTGCGCACGGTCCAGGCCAAGGAGGTCATCGAGGACGGCCGCGTGTACCTGCTCAAGCGCTGCCCCGCGCACGGCCCGGAGCGGGTGCTGATCAGCGAGGACGCCGCGTATTGGCGACTCGGCCGCGAGCGGTTCCTGAAGGCGCCGGAGCAGCCGCTCCAGTACAACAGTCCCCACCGCTGGGGCTGCCCCTACGATTGCGGCATCTGCCCGGAGCATGAACAGCACGGCTGCGTGTCCCTGCTTGAGATCACCGACTCCTGCAACCTGCGCTGCCCGACCTGCTACGCCGGGAGCGGGCCGGAGCGGCTGACCCATCGGCCGCTGCCGGTGATCCAGCGCATGCTCGACCGCATCTGCGCCAACGAAGGCGAGCCGGACATCGTGCAGATCAGCGGCGGCGAGCCGACCCTGCACCCGGACTTCTGGACGGTGATGGACCTGTGCCGGACGCGGCCGATCCGCCACCGCATGCTCAATACCAATGGCGTGCGCATCGCCACCGAGGACGGCTTCGCGGAACGATTGGCCGGCTACGGCCCCGGCTTCGAGGTGTACCTGCAGTTCGACAGCCTGGAGCGGGAGCCGTTGCTCGCCCTGCGCGGCGCCGACCTGCGCGACATCCGCCGCCGGGCGTTGGATCGTCTCAACGCCCTCAATCTCTCGACCACCCTGGTGGTCACCGTCCGGGCCGGATTGAACGACGGCGAGCTGGGCCGGATCATCGACTTCGCCCTGACCCAGCCCTGCGTGCGCGGCGTGACCATCCAGCCGGTCCAGGATGCAGGCCGGGTCGAGGGCTTCGACCCAGCCCGGCATCGCCTGACCGTGGCCGGGGTGCGCCGGCGGATCCTGGAGCAGACCAGCCTGTTCCGGCCCGAGGACATCATCCCGGTGCCCTGCCACCCGGACTGCCTGGCCATGGCCTATGCCCTCAAGCGGGACGGCGGCGCGATCCCGCTCACCGGCTTGGTGCCGCCGGAGGTGCTGATCGCCGGCGGGCGGAACACGATCGTGTATGAAAGCGGCCTGCGACCAGCCGGAGGGGCGGCGGGCGGCCCCGGGTGCATGCCGCAGCCCGCAACTCCGGATCTGGCGGCGGCGCTGATCGGCGCGTTCTCCACGGCCCACGGGGCGGGGACCGCCGCCGACGCGGTGCAGAAGCTGCTGTGCTGCCTGCCGGGGATCGCGGGAACGGAACCGCTGCGCTACGATCAGGTGTTCCGGGTCATCGTCATGCAGTTCCTCGACCGGCACTCGCTCGATCTGCGCTCGGTGCGCAAGACCTGCGTCCACATCGCCCATCCGGACGGCAAGCGGGTGATCCCGTTCGACACCTACAACCTGTTCTATCGCGACGGACTGGAGTCGTCGGTGCTCGCGCCGCTGCGGGCGGCGACCGGACTGTGACCGGCTACGCGGTCGCGGTGCTGCTCGGCTTCCTGGCCGGGCTGTTGGTGCGATCCCGGCTGCGGGATGCGCCAAGCCTGCCGGGGGACCAGCGGTGGCCATTGCTGGCGGCGGTGGTCCTGGGGGGTGCTGCCGGCGCGTATCTGTTCGAACTTCCGGCGGATGTCTTCGGCTGGGCATGGCGGCCGACCGGGGCCGAGCCGATCGGCGGACGTACGGTGCTCGGCGGCATCCTGGGTGGCTGGCTGGCGGTCGAGGTGGTGAAACGGTGGCTCGGCATCCGCATCCCCACCGGCGACGGCGTGGCGGCGCCCCTGGCGGCGGCCCTGGCCATCGGCCGGCTCGGGTGCGTGGCGGCGGGGTGCTGTGCCGGGGCGGCCTGCGATCCCTCGGCGTGGTACGCCGTGGACGGCCGCTTTCCGGCCGCGGCGGCGGAGGCCGGATTCCATGCCCTGGCACTGCTCGTGCTGCTCGTCGCGGACCGCCGCGGCTGGGCCCGCGGACGGCGGCTGTACGCGTATCTGATCGCCTACGGCGCGGTGCGTTTCCTGCTGGAAGTGGGCCGGGCGAATCCGCCGGTGCTGGCCGGGCTCACCTGGTACCAGGTTCTTGCCCTGCTGGTGCTGGCGTTGGGCTGCTGGCGCTGGTCGGCTGCCGGGCGATCAGTGCCCGGATGATCGGCTCCACTCCTGCCGCGTACCCATCGTCCGGGGTGTCGCCCTGGGGCGGCAGGTGGACGAAGCCCACCGCCGGCAGGTCGAGGGCACTTGCGTGCCACAGCCACGCATTGCACAGGTAGGCGCCGGCGTCGTCGCTGGCGACCACCGGCAGGGGTGCTGCGTGGAACCAGGCGGGATCGAAGGCGAACCGGGCGGTGCGCGACGCCGGGCCATCGCCGAGCCTTGCCGGGGGCGGGATGCCGTCCTCGTCGGGATGGCCCGCGCGGTTGTGGCCGATCCGCTCCACCGCGATGCGGCCTGGGAATCCTTCGCCCAGGCCCAGGAGCAGCCGTGGCCGGCTGGCGGCCAGCGCCGGCAGCACCCGTTCCGGCTCGCCCCAGCGCACCGCCAGGATGCGGACCGACACCGTGGCGCCGGCGATCACCTCGCCGTCGAGCCGGCGGGCGATGGTTTCGCTGCCGTTCACGCCGCGCCCGGCGAATGCGGAGAAGCCGGTCAGCACGATGGTGTCGGCGCCGGCCAGGGCGGCGGTCATGATCAGGGCGAACAGGGGTCGCATCGGAACTCCGGATCGTGGTCGGCGAGCCAGCGCAGTTCCGCGGCGGTGCCGGATTCCAGGCCGGTGCCGTCGCCAAGGATCGACCATGTATAGGTCTCCACCGCCACATGCTCACAGCCGGCGGCGCGGCAGGCGGCCACGGTGGCTGCGGTATGGTCCCGGGTCGAACGCAGGGGGCCCGCTGGTTCGCGGTGGAGCGGGATGTGGAAATGGGTCCGCAGCCGCACCGGGTCCGGGATCCGTGCCAGGGCGGTCGGCAGCCGGTCGAGATCCGCGACGAACCACGCGGATCCGGCGGCCGAGGTCGCCACGGTCTGATGCAGGAACCGTGGTTCCGCCATCGCCGCGAGGGCGGCCACCTGGGCCGGGTCCCGGCCATCCGCCTCGGGACAGGCGCTGGCCTGGCATTTCACCACCGGCACTCCGGCGGCGGCGAGCCTGGCCAAGGCCGGCCCGGGTTCCTCGCCCATGACGGCGAGATGGCAGGCATCCACGCACAGGCCGAGGTGCTGGGTCAGCGCGCGCCGGGCGGCGGTGTGATCACCGTCAAGGGCGGCGGCGGCGGCGGCAAGGCCATCCTCGGCCAGGGGGCCGGTCCAGAAGCGCACCGCATCCCAGGTCGTCTCCAGGCCACAGCCCGGTTCCGGCTCCGGGGCCAGGACCACCCGGCGGCCGGTGTGGTCGGCAACCCGCAGGGCAGCGGCGGCCCAGCGCCCGAGTCCCGCGGCCAGATCCCGGTCCAGGCTGCGCTGGTGGTGCGGCCTCCAGCCGCCGGGCACGGTGCTGATGGTGACCATGCGATCATCGCTCAGGAGCAGGGCGGCGTCGAGCAGGGCCCTGGTCCAGCGCTCCCGCTCGGGGTCGGCCCAGTCCGGGCGATAGGCATCGTCCTTCACCCGGGCGATCTGGAAGGGCAGGAGGGGAAACCCGTTCAGGGTGTGGGCCGAGAGCCCATGCCGGTCCAAGGCCCGGCGCACCGGAGTCAGATCATCGACCAGGGCATCGATGCCGAGATGGAGATCCACCCCGAGCCGGTCCCAACCGACATCCCGGCGGATGCGATCCGCTGTCAACGCCAGGACCGCGGCGATGTCCGCCGCGGTCCTGGCCGGATGCACATTGGTGCCGTAGGCGAGCGGAACGCCCACAGGCATCAGCGATCCTTGGTCTTGACCTTCGATTCGGCGGGCGCCGGTGCGGTGGCGGGCTTGGCAGGCTCCGCGGGCTTCGCCGCCGGCTTCTCGACCGGGGACGGGCGCGGTGCCGCGGCATTCTTCAGCCGGGCGTTCACCTCGGCCAGGAGGGTCTGGGCCTCGGCCAGCTTAGCGTCGATCTTGATGGCCTCTTCCAGGCTGGCCTTGGCTCCGATGTCATCGCCCATGTCGATCTGCCGCTTGGCGAGCTGCACCCGGACCGGGGCGTGCTTGGCGTGGGCCTTGGCCCAGGCGGTCAAGGTTTCGAGGGCGGGACCCTTGCGACCCACGGTCCACTGCAGATCGGCGAGGGCGGTGGCCCGAGCCAAGCTGTCCGGCTCGCCGGCGGCCAGGGCCGCAAGGTAGGGTTCCGCCTCGGCAAACTGTTCCTTGGCGATGTGGAACTCGGCGAGGGCCTCGTTGGCGGGGATGCCCTTGGCATCGATGGCGAGGGCCGCTTTGAAGCGCTCCATCGCCAGTTCCTCGCTGGCCGGACGGCGATCACCGCCGGCCGGGACTTCCAGCTTGCTGGAGGTGGCGACCAGGATGGCCTTGCCGGCAAGCACATGGGCCTCGGCATCCTGCGGGTTGAGACGCAGGGTGATGTCGTACTCGCGGATCGCGGTGAACAGGTCGGCGCCGCCCTCGGCGCCGGCGGCAGCTCCCCGGTTGGCATAGGCGTTGGCGATCGCCTTGTGCATCCGGTGGTCCTTCGGAGTC
This sequence comes from Candidatus Kuenenia stuttgartensis, assembly GCA_945872305.1. GTDB lineage: Bacteria > Planctomycetota > UBA11346 > UBA11346 > UBA11346 > CAMCAC01. Next base: position 11,659 of record CAMCAC010000042.1, read on the forward strand.
AGGTCGATGGCCTTCTTCAGGGCATCGATCGCCTCGTCGAACTTGCCCTGGCGGTCGAGGATGCGGCCCAGGTACCAGCGCACCTCGGCATCCTGGGGACGGAGACGGACGGCCTTGTCGCACTGGCGGCGGGCCTCATCGAAGCGGTCGAGGCCGGCGAGGGCGATGCCGAGCACGGCGTAGGGCTCGCCCTGGGCAGGGTCGAGGGCGACCGCCTCGGTGGCGCGGGTGACGGCCTCCTGCAGGCGGGCGAGACGGAACTCGCCCTGGGCGGTCTCGATCAGGACCTTGGCCCAGGTGGACAGGATGGCGGCACGCTGGGCATCATCCGTGGCGGGATCGGCGGCGGCCAGGCGGCTGGCGGCATCGATCACGGTCAGGGCATCGGCATACCGGCCGGCGAGGACGAGGGCTTCGGCGCGCTGCTGGGTGACCGAGGTGCGGGCGAAGGCCGGCAGGTCGGTGGCCAGGGCGGCGGCGAAATGATCGTCGGCGAGATCGTAGGCGCCCTCCTTGGCGAGGGTCAGGGCCTGTTGCACCTGATAGACGCTCTGGTCGGTGAAGGCGCCGGTGCCGACCACCGGGGTCATCTCGATGATCTCGATCCACGGCTCGCCGTCCGTGGCAGCCAGGACGCGGGCGGTGATGTCCACCGCCTGGTAGCGGGCCAGCTTGCCAAGGACGCCGTTGGCGTCGGACTGGGTGTGGACGTAGGCGGTCATCAGCGGCTTGCCGCGGACCTCGGGCTCCCACAGCGGCGCGCGATCACCCCACAGGATGAGGTTCTGGTAGCGACCCGGCTGGAAATGGCTCACATGCCGGTTGAAGAGATCGCCGCGCTCGACGAACACCGCCCGGGTGCGGATGCGCTGGAAGATGAAACTGTCCGGGTGGGCCATCAGGTCGTGGAGCCCGACCGGGGCGAACTGGGAACGGGCTTCGATCGGGGAGATCGAGGCCGCGTGGGCCAGGGCGGGGACGAGGAGGAGCAGGGGCAGGCTGGTGCGACGCACGGGGATTCCTTCCGATGGGGCCCTGGGGCGGGGGAAAGATAACGCATCCCAGGGCGCCTGCCAAGGGGCGGCCGGCGGCACGGCGGGTTTGTGGCGGGACGCCGGGTACGGGGAGGGGGGCCGGTCAGTGCCGGCGGGCCCGCCAGGCCAGGTCCTCGATGAAGGCATCGAGGTCCGGATCCTGGGCCCGGAGCTGGGCCACCCGCTCGCAGGCGGCGACCACCGAGGCATGGGAGCGCAGGCCCAGGCTGCGGCCGACCGCCGCATAGGTGTCCGAGGCGGACATCTTCAGCACATAGAGGGCCACATGGCGGGCGGTGGAGACCGGCCGCGACCGGCCGCGACCGCGGACCATGCGTGGTTCGACCTGGAAGCGTGCACAGACCTCGGTCAGGATCAGATCCTCGGGGCTGGCGGCGGCTCCGGTGAGGAGATCCGCCAGACTGCCCCGGGCGGCGGCGAGGTCGATCCCGCGCCGACCCAGGCTGCGGGCGACCGCATCCAGGCGGTGCACCGCGCCTTCGAGCTGGCGCATGTTGTCGGTGAAGCGGTCGACCACGAAGTCGATCACGCCCGCATCGAGTTCCAAGCCGGCGGCGGCGGCGCGCCGCAGGACCACATCGCGGCGAACCTGGGGATCCGGCCGGTCGAGGGCCACCACGAGCCCGGCGCTGAAGCGCTGGACCAGGCGCTCTTCAAGGAATTTGATGTCCCGCGGTCCGGCGTCCGAGGTGATCACCACCCGCTTGCCCTGCTCGTGCAGCGCTTCGAGGGTGGCGAGCAGCTCGTCCTTGGTCCGCGTCTTCTGGCCCTGGGACAGCCAGTGCAGATCGTCGATGAGCAGGAGGTCCGGATGACGCATCCGCACCCGGAAGGCGCGCAGGGCGTTGGCCCCGGCGGCCTCGACGAAATCATTGGTGAACTGCTCGCAACGCAGGTACAGCACCTGGGCCGACGGGTGCCGCTCCTTGAAGGCGAGGGCGAGGCCCTGCTCCAGATGCGTCTTGCCCAGTCCGCTGGCGCCGTGGATGAACAGCGGGCTGGCGGCGGTGCGCGGATCGTCAAGCAGCCGCTGGATCGCCGCGTGGGCGAGGCGGTTGCAGGAACCGACCACGAAATCCGCGAGGGCCTTGTACCCCATGCCGAACGAGGAGGCCGGGGCCTGGGGTGCGGCAGCCCGTTCGACCTGTTCCTGGTGCGCCGCCGCCATGCCACGTGGCACCCGGCACTGGATGCCCGTCACGGGTACGCCGAGTTCGGCGCTGGCGGCGGCGGCCAGGCGTTCCGCCAGGGTGCGGATCTGGACCTGGAAGAGGACGGTCGGGCAGTCGAGGTGGAGCACGCCGTCGCGCAGGCCGCTCGGTCGCACCCGGTCGGCAGCGAGCCACAACTTCACCTTGGCGCTCAGGCTGGGATCCGCCGCGGGCAGACGGGCGACCACCGCCGGCCAGGCCGCAACCAGGCGGTCGGCGGCATGGATGCCGTCGCCACCGGCGCCGAGGGCGCCGTCGCTGCCGGGAAGGGCCGTGCCGTGGATAGGGTCGCTCATCGCGGGGGGCCGTTCCTAGACCGGGCCGCGGGCCTGGCAAGAGTGGGCTCCGCCGGGGAAAAGCCTTGACATCCCGCTCATGGGGTCGGCCCGTTTGCCGCCCAGGCGCCGAGGAACGCCACCAGCCGCGCGCGATCGGGAGAGGCCGCATCGCGCACGTAGGTCCCACTCGTGGCCCCGCCCAGGAGAAGGGCCTCGGCCGGGGACAGTCCGGACAGCAGTCCGCTGGTGAAACCGGCGTTGAAATGGTCGCCGGCGCCGGTGGTGATCTTCGGCCGCGGCGTGCCGAAGCCTTCGGCCCGGGCGGAGCCGGCGACGGGTCCGGCCCAGGCGCAGGCGGCGGAGCCGGTCAGATGGCACATCACCAGATGCACGCCCAGGCGGTCGCGCAGGGCGGCACAGGCGACCTCCGCGGCGGCGTGGTCCTCGCCCTCGCCGCCCGGATAGGGGAGCCCGACCGCCGCGCTGACCTGACGGATCTCGGCACCATTCAGTCCGAGGACGACATCGGCGTGGGCCTGGATCCCGGCGAGCGCCGCCAAGCCATCGACGAGGTCCTCGGTGGGCCGCTTGGCCGGATCGGCGAGATCCACGAACCACAGGGGGCGGTCGCTGCGCAGACCAGGCAGGACATCCGTCGCCAGCCAGCGCCAGATCGCGGTCATCGCCAGGGACATGGTCCAGTTGACGGTGGCGATCAGGCGGGGCTGGCGCAGGGCCGCCTTCAATCCGTCGCGGCCGCCGAACGCCTTCTCGATGTTGGCGGCGTTGAGATCCTTGAGGGTCTCGAGCTTGCCGAGCATCAGTTTGCCGTCGTCGAATTCCAGGGCGTCGGTGACCCCCGGATCGCCGAAGCTGACCAGGGTCGAGCCCCGGGCAGCCATCGGCTGGAACACCGGATGGATGCCCTGGGCGCCGAGCAGGCCGGCGCAGGTCACCTGGCCGCCCTGGGCTGCCAGGGCGTCGGCCATGATCGGGCCGTTGCCGCCGATCTTGGAGCGGGTGATCACCAGTTCGAGATTCGCGGAGCGGCCGGCGGCGGCGCCGATGCGGGCGGCCAGGCTGGCAATGGTCGGTACCCGGTCGTAGGCATCCGGGCCGTGCCGCTTGTCGACCACCCCGATGATGTGATCGACGAAACCGTCGAAGCCGACCAGGACCTTCCCCGGCGCGGGCAGGGTGGGGAGCTTGGCGGCGAGGGCGTGGCAGGCGGAGCGGTGGCTGTCCATGGGACCGCCTTGTGTAAGCGATGGGCGGCGCCGTCCAGTCATGGGGCCAGGGAACCCACCGGGGGTGCGCCGCATGCATGGGTCGCGCGGTTCGGTCTCCGTTGAGGGCGGGGGGTGAGCAGACACCCCGTCCCAGGAGCCGTCTGGCATCGTTGGATGGCGCCCAGGCGCCCGGAGCGGAACGGTAGCAGCGCTATCGAGAGCACAGGGCAACGCCGGTGACGCCGACGAGGATGGGCAGATCCGACCGAGGGGTTTCTGCCCAAGCGCAGAGGACAGGTCTGGTGCCGGGCCGGGCTTCAGAGTCCGGACAGCAGACGCAGGCGACACAGCCATTCCACCGTCTCCAGATGACGGCCGGCCTCGGCGACGGTCCGCCCCCAGGCGTACACCCCGTGGCCGCGCACCAGGACCGCCGGCATCTCCTCGACCCGGGCGGCGAGCACCCGTTCGGCGAGGGGGGTCATGTCCTGGTCGTTCTCGACGATCGGGATGGTCCGGGTGCAGGCGTGGGTGGTCGTGCCGGCAAAGGCCTTGAGCATCTCGATGCCGGAAAAGACGACCCGGTCACCCCCCCGCAGCCCGAGCGCCACCGCATGGATTCCGTGACCATGGACCACGGCTCCGCACCCGGTCGCCCGGTAGAGCGCGGCATGTAGCCGGGTTTCGTCGCTCGGTTTGCGCCCTGGCTCCAGCGGAGTGCCTTCCGCCGCGCAGCGGATGAAGGCATCAGCGGTGAGATCCCCCTTGTCGATGCCGGACGGACTGACCAGCAGATCGCCCGTGGATCCGCCCAGCCGGGCGGAGAGGTTGCCGGCGGTGCATGCCATCAAGCCGAGCGCTGAGAGCCGCCGGGCCTCCTGGGCAAGATCCTGGGCAAGCAGCGCGTGATCCATGTCCGCTCCACCCTGGGGACGTTCCCCCAGTGCAAGGCGGAGTTCGGGTATCGGGATTGCTGATCCGGGATTGCTGATCCATGTGGCGGGCTGACCACGCATCCGTTGAAAGCCGCTTGCACATGGGGTCGTGGTTCCCATGATGTCGCAAACGATGCAAGGATCTCCCGTATGAGCCTGGCCACCACCCGTACTGACAACGACCGGAACGCCGTCGATGTGGCGGACGGCGCGTTGAACATCAATGAAGCCAGCAAATCCTGTGGGCTGAGCCCCTCTGTGCTGCGTATCTGGGAAGCCCGCTACGGCTGGCCCCAGCCGCAACGCCGCCCGAATGGCTACCGGGTATACACAAATGACCAAGTCGCTGATTTGCAAAGAGTTGCAGATCTCGTCCGATGCGGCATGCCGATCTCCACGATTCTCATCGATGGTCAGCCCAAGTGGCCTGCCGAGCTGGTCCGTCCGCCCAAGCCCCGGGCGACCCCACGGGCCCGCATGCTCCCTCCGCCCACGGACCGGATGGCGGCCCAGCTCCAGCGCGAAGTCCTCGACGCCCTGGAGACCGGCCGCGGCTCCCTGGCGATGGGCGTCCTGCAGCGGGCCGGCATCACCATCCGCCCGGCGCAGGAGCCCCTGGCGGTCCTGGTTCCCCTCCTGATCGGCCTCTACGAGTTGCGCCAGAATGAGCGCGCCCCGGCGGAAGACGCCCAGCTCGAAGCCGCCTTGGCGACCCGGGCTCAGCAGCTCCTCCGCCAATTCCGCCCGGCTGGCAACCCGGTGCTCGTCGTGCCGGCCTCCTTGGAGGACCACGCTCTGGCGGCGGTCACCGCCCTGATGCTCGCCCAGCAGGGCATCAACGCCCAGCCCTGGCTCCAGCCGTCCCGGCCGACCCGGGAGCAGCTCGGCAAGGGATGGATCCGCGCCGGCGCCCACTTCCAGCCTCCGGGCTCCGCCAAGCCCAAGGCCAGCGTCAGCGTCCTCGGCGACGAGGACGGGCTTGGCCTGGCGGAGATCGTCGAAGGCCAGCGGCCCGACGGCATCTGACCGGCTGCCGCCGAACACGGAGCGCCACACGCCGTGGGGCGCGTATCCGCGCACCGCGGAGCGGAGCGCTCCGCGGTTCCGGTCCAGTCCTTCATGCGTTACGCGCGGTTAACCACACGGAGCGCCCCACGCCGTGGGGCGCGTATCCGCGCACCGCGGAGCGGTGCGCTCCGTGATTCCGGCCCAGTGCTTTATATGTTACGCGCGGTTAACCACACGGAGCGCCC
>CAMCAC010000043.1 GCA_945872305.1 Candidatus Kuenenia stuttgartensis
GGCGGTCTTGCCGATCCTGGGTGCCGCCCTCCTGGGGCTGGTTTTGACCTCCGGACCAGCGCCACGGCCGCCGGCGCTTCGGCTCGGGCTGGTGGAGTGGCCGGGATTCTACGACCTCCAGGTCGGCGCGGTGGATGGATCCTGGACAGCGGCCGGTCGGCCCATCCAGGCCCGTCTGTTCCCTGACAACCCATCGTGCAACGAGGCGTTCCTGGCCGGCGAGCTGGATCTCTGGTCAGGGCCCTTGAGCGATGCGATCCTGCTCCGGGCCCGCGGGGCCCCCCTGGTGGTGGTGACCGCGATCGACACGTCGGCCGGGGCCGATGCGGTCCTGGCCCGGACGGGACTGGCCGATCTCCACGGGGCGCGCATCGCCTTTGAGGGGGTGCACTCCTTTTCCCACCTCTTTGTCCTGGAGTGGCTGCGTCGGGAGGGCGTGCCCGAGTCCGCGGTGCGGATGGTGGACATGCCCGCCGCCCAGGTCCCGGCGGCCATCGCCGCCGGGCGCATCGATGCCGGCCATGCCTGGGGCGCCGAGGCCGAGGCCGCCGCCGCCGCGGGCCGTGCCGTCATCCGTTTTCGCGCCGGCGACGATCCCGGGGTGATCACCGAGGTCCTGGCCGTGCGCCGCGGGATCCTTCCCCCCGGGCAGGTGGATGATCTCCTCGACCGGCTGTTCTCGGTCCGCCGGGCTTGGACCGGCCGGGAGGATGCCCTCATCGCCACGGTGGCAGGCATCCTGGGCCGTCCGACCACCTCCCTGCTCCCGGTGCGCGGGTCGGTGATCCTGGCCGAGGCGCCGTCCCCCCGCTCGCCGGAGATGATCGCCTACCTCCGGTTCCGGGCGGAGCGGATCCAGACGGTGCTCGCCGCCCGTGGCGCCGCCCTCGATCCCGCCGTGCTCGTCGGCCTGCTGCCGCCCTGATCCATGCGTCTGCGTCAGCGTCTCCTCATCACTGTCCTGACCTCCTGGATGCTGGGCATCCTGGTCCTCGGCGGACTGGCCGACCGGCTGGCAAGCCAGGCGATGTCCGACGAGCTGGTCCGGCAGGCATCCCTGGCGTTGCGTCACAGCGTCACGACCATTGAAGATTTTTTCAGCGAGCGTGCCGGCGATCTGGCAATCCAGGCGGAGGCTCCGCAGTTCGTCGCAGCCCAGGTCGATCGCCGGGCGGTGACGGACCTGTTCCACAGGCTGCATCGGGCCTATCCGGTCTACGGGACCTTCCGCGTCATCGGAGCAGACGGGCTGGTGCTGGCGGACTCGCATCAGCTCCTCATTGGCGAGTCGGATCCGGCTCTTGCCGGTTGGGAATCCGCCCGGGGGCTGCAGCTCAGGCTGTACCGGCCGGAACCGCGGGGCGAGCCACTGGCCATGGTTCTCCACCCGCTGCCCCAGGGCCGCACGCTGGTGTCGCATCTGCCCCTGGACCGGCTGCTCGTGCGTTTCGCCGACCGTTCCGACTGGCCGGCCGGCGTGCGCGTCCGCCTGCGCTCCGAAGATGGGCACATCGTGGCGGGTGACATGGCGGACTGGCCCGAGGGGTCAGAGACCATCGCCAGCACCATCCGCATTCCCGGCGTGGCGGGCGCCTGCACCGTCGAGGCGGCCATGCCGGCGGAACTGGTTGCGGCGCCACTGAGGCCGATGCGGCTCTGGCTATTCATCGCCTGTACCGTGGTCGCGGCGCTCGGCGTCGCGGTGGCGTTGGGGCTGGCCAGGCACCTGTCGAGTCCCCTCGAACGTCTCGCCCAGGCGGTCCGGGCCGCCGGTCCCGATGACGGGCTGGGTGCGCCGCCGGACGGGGCCCCGGCCGAGGTCCAGGCGCTGCATGCCGCCTTCGCCGGCCAGTGGCAGGTCCTGCGCCAGCGCATCACAGAGCTGGACCGGTCCGCGGAACGCATCCTGGTCGCCGTGCGTGAGGCCCGTCTGGCCTTGTTCGACTGGGATCTGCGCACCGGCCGCATCGCGTGGTCGCAGGGATTTCACGGACTTTATGGCGTCGATCTCCAGGCGAGCGACGATCCGATGGCGGATTGGACCGCCCACATGCATGCCGACGATGTCCCCCGGGTGGTCGCCGAGGTCCAGGCCGCGATCGCGGGGTCGACCCCATACGCCACCCGGTACCGCTGGCGGCATCCGGGCGGCCGGACCATCTGGGTGCGCGCCGCAGGCGTCGTCCACCATGACGAGTCCGGTCCGGTCCGTATGGTCGGAATCAATTGGGACGTGACCAGCGAGGCGGAGGCGGAGGACCGCCTATGGCGGGCTACTGAGGAAGTAGATGCCAAGGAGGAACGCCTGCGCCTGGCCCTGGAATCAAGCGGCACCGGTCTGTGGGACTGGTCGGTCCCCGACGGCACGGTGTACTTCAGCCCGACCTGGGAGCAGATGCTTGGCCATGCGCCCGGCACCCTGCCCGGTGTGGTCGAGACCTGGATATCGCTGGTCCATCCCGATGACCTGGAAATGGTCATGGAACAGGTGCAGGCGCATCTGCGCGGCGACTCCGGTACCTACCGAACCGAACACCGCTGCCTGCATGCGGACGGCTCCTGGCGGTGGATCCTGGACTGTGGCCGGGTGGTCCGCCGGGCCCCGGACGGCAGCCCGCTGCGCATGGTCGGCACCCATGTCGACATCACCCAGCGCAAGGAAGCCGAGGCGGCCCTCGAGGTAGCCCGCGCCGCCGCCGAGCAGGCGGCGCGCAGCAAGGCCGAGTTCCTGGCCACCATGTCGCATGAGATCCGCACCCCGATGAACGGGGTCATCGGCATGGCGTCGCTGCTCCGCGATGAGCGGGGGCTGACCGCCGATCAGCGCGAGATGGTCGAGACCATCCGCGCATCCGGCGAGGCGCTGCTCACGGTGCTCAACGACATCCTCGACTTCTCCAAGATCGAATCGGGCCGGATGGAGGTCGCCCGGGAGCCGGTCGATCTCGCCCGGGCGGTGGCCGACATCCAGGCCCTGTTCCAGGGCCAGTCCCGGGCCCGCGGGCTCGACCTGCTGTACACCCTGCCGGTGGGGCCGTGCTGGGTGCTGGGCGATGCCGGCCGGGTGCGCCAGATCCTTGCCAACCTGACCAGCAACGCGCTCAAGTTCACCGACCATGGGCGGGTCGTCCTGACCGTGACGGCGGTGGGATCGACCTGGTCGGTGGCGATCAGCGACACCGGCTGCGGCATCCCTGCCGAGCACCTCGACCGTCTCTTCCAGCGGTTCTCCCAGGTCGATGCCAGCGCCCAGCGCCGGCACAGCGGCACCGGGCTCGGCCTGGCGATCAGCCGCTGGTTCGCCGAGGCCATGCAGGGCGGGATCACCGTGACCAGCCAGGCGGGCGAGGGTTCCGTGTTCACCCTCGCCCTGCCCGCCTGCCCGCCGCCCGCATCGGTGCGTCCCGAGGGCCACGGCGTGACCCGTCTGCCGTCCGGGGTGCGCATCCTGCTCGCCGAGGACAATCCGGTGAATGCCCGGGTCGCCGCGAGCATGCTCGGCCGGCTCGGTGCCAGCGTGCATACGGTGGCGGACGGACGCGAGGCGGTCGGCGCCTGGACCGAGGGGGCCTACGACCTGATCCTGATGGATTGCCAGATGCCCGAGATGGATGGCTACGAGGCGACCCGGACCATCCGTGCCCGGGAGGTCGCCGGCGGGAGGCCCCACCTGCCGATCGTCGCCCTGACCGCCAATGCCTTCGCCGAGGACCGGGCCGCCTGCCTGGCGGCCGGGATGGACGATCTCTGTGCCAAGCCGATCACCCTGGAAAGCCTGTCCGCCGCCTGCGCCCGCCACCTGCCCCCGGCCTGAATCCACCGTGGGCGCCGCGGGTACAGGTCGCGGCTTGCCGCCCGTGACCCCGCGGCCAGTGTCCATTCCATGACCCCCGCCCCGGCAGCCGATCTTGCGGCCCGTTGCCGTCCGGCGCGCCTGGTGGCGGTGGTCAACGCCACTCCGGACTCGTTCAGCGATGGCGGTTCCTGCCTGGATCCCGGTGCCGCCGCGGCCCACGCCACGGCCCATGCCGAGGCCGGGGCCGACGCGCTGGATCTGGGCGGCGAGAGCACCCGCCCCGGAGCGGAGCCGGTGTCCGCGGCCGAGGAGCTGGCGCGGGTGCTGCCGGCGCTGCGGGCGATCCGCGCCGCCGGGATCCGCCTGCCGATCACCGTGGACACCGCCAAGGGGGCGGTGGCCCGGGCGGCCCTGGATGCGGGCGCTGACGGGATCAACGACGTGACCGGTGGCAGCGATCCCGACCTGCTGGCGGCGTGCGCCGCCGCCCGCTGCCCCCTGGTCCTGATGCACAGCCGGGGTACGCCGAAGACCATGCAGGCGGATCCCCGCTATGGTGGCGACGAGGCAGGGGCCGTGGCGGCGGCCCTGCTGGCGGCCCGGGACCGGGCGGTGGCCGCCGGGGTGGCGCCGGAGCGCATCGTCCTCGATCCCGGCATCGGCTTCGCCAAGACCGCCGGCCACAACCTGGAACTGCTGCGCGCCCTGCCGCGCTTCGATGCGCTTGGCCACGCGCTCCTGGTCGGCCTGTCGCGCAAGCGCTTCCTCGGCGCCCTGGCCGGCGAGCCGGATCCGGCCCGGCGCGACGGCCTGTCGCATCTCCTGCACGCGTTCATCGCCCCGTGGTGCGACTGGCTGCGGGTCCATGATCCGGCCGGGGCGCGCGCCGCCCTCGCGCTGGCGGCGGAGCGGCCATGAATCCATTCGCCGGCATGAACTGGACCGACGCGATGTCCTGGCTGCGTTCCGGCGCCGAGATCGCGATCCTGTGGTTCGTCCTCTACCGGGTGCTGCTCGCCCTCGAGCGGATCAGCGCCGGCGGGAAGATGCGCGGCATCGCCATCGGGCTCGGCCTGGTCGGTGCGGCCTGGCTGCTCGCCCGCTACCTGGAGCTGCATGCCATCTCGTGGCTGCTCCAGGCCTCGCTCGGCTTCCTGGTCGTGATCCTGATCGTCGTCCTGCAGCCGGAGTTGCGCCGCCTGTTCGCCCGCCTGGGCGGGATCCTGCCCAGCCTGGAGCCCGGCGGTCCCGGCGATGCCACCGCCGCGACCCACCTCATCGATGCCCTCACCTTCATGTCCGCCCGGCGCATCGGCGGCCTGGTGGTGGTCGAGCGCAGCGACCGGCTCGACGATCTCGTGGCCACCAGCCCGTTCGACTGCGATCTGACCAGCAAGGCCCTGGTCACGGTCTTCTGGAAGGATTCGCCGCTGCACGACGGGGCGGTGGTGGTGCGCCGCGGGCGGATCGCCGCGGCGGGGGTGATCCTGCCCCTGACCACCAACGCGGCCTATCGCCACCTGTCCGGGACCCGCCACCGGGCCGGGGTCGGCATCAGCGAGGACACCGACGCCCTGGCCCTGATCGTCAGCGAGGAGACCGGGGCGATCTCCGCCGCCGACCGTGGCGAGCTGTCCACCGGCCTGAGCCAGCACGACCTCCAGATCCTCCTCGGCCGGGTGTTCCGCGGGGCGCCGACCCGCCACAGCGGCCTGCTCCGGGTCATCCGCCGCAAAGGTGCCGGCTGATGCGGATCATCGTCGATTGGCTGACCACCCACCTGGAACTCAAGATCACCGCCCTGGTCCTGGCGGTGGCCCTGTGGATCTACACCTCGGGCCAGGCCCGGGTCGAGGCCCGGGTCGCGGTGATCATCGATCCCGTGGCCGCCCGGCTCGCCCCGAACATGGCCCTGGCCGACATCGGCCCGCGGGAGTTCACCGTGGTGGTCAGCGTCCCCGACGACCGGGCCGCGGCGATGCCGTCGGTGGTGGAGCCCCGGGTGGATCTGCGCAACCGCTCGGAGGAGGGGGCCCAGGTGCTCCGTCTGACCCCGGGACTGCTCGGACTCGATCCGTCCATCCGCATCCTGCGCACCGAACCGCCGGATCTGGCCGGGCTCACCGCCACCCTGGAACGGCGCGAGGAGGCGGCGGTGGCGGTGGTCGCCCCGCCGGTCCGCGGCCTGCCGGGCGGGGTCGAGGCACGGCTCCTCCTCGATGCGGCCACGGTGCGGGTGCGCGGCCCGAGCCGCCAGATCGCGATCCTGCGCGCCGGTGGCATCCCCGCCCTGCCGATCGAGCTGCGCGCGGTGACCGCGGACCTGGCCGACGACCGTACGGAACGGGTGGTCCTGGTCCTGTCGCCACCGCAGGGGGTCGAGGTGCTCGAACCGGTCCTGGCCACGGTCCAGCTCCGGCCCCTGCCCGGTCAGCGCCAGCGGCTGGAGCTGCCCTTGCAGCTCGCCCTGGATCCGTCGCTCCTCGGCCGGTGGCGGGTGGTACCGCGTTCCGGGCGGCTGTGGGTGACGGTGAGCGGGCCGGAGAACCTGCTCAAGACGCTGCGTACCGACGAGGTGGCCGCCTACGCGGTGGTCCGGTCGAATGAGGGCTTTCCCGTCGCCGGCGGCACCCTGGTGGTGCCGGTGCGGGTGGTCGGCCCCGCCTGGATGACCACCGAGCCGGCCACCGCCGAGCTGGAAGTGGCGCCCTTGGCCTCTCCGTGAGATTGCCCCGCTCCGGCCCCACGGGCCGGAGCGGGATCCGGCTCAGTGGCCGCCTTCGCCGCCATCCTTGGGCTTGCCTTCTTCACTGTCCTTGGGCTTGTTGCCCTTCTCGCCATTTTTCCGTCGTTCCTGCATGGCTGCCTTGAACGCGGCGATCTCCTCGGCGGAGATCGTCCCGTCGGTATTGGTATCGGCTGCGGTCAGCGCCTTTCGCATCCGTTCGGGAGCGGCCGCGGCCTCGGTGGCGGACAGGGCGCCGTCAAGGTCGAGATCGAGTTGTTCGATGGTCATGCGCTTGCCGCCCGCGGGCTTGTCTCCTTCCGCGGCGGCCAGCGGGGCCGTGCAGGTGAGACCGGCCACAAGGGCCAGGAGCATCGGTGACTTCATGGTTTGTTCCTTGGGGGATGGTGGGTGCGGCGATGATGGCCATCGTCCCCGTCCGCGCTGGAAACGTATGATCCCAGCCCGGGATCCGGCGCTCGGGTCCGGTCATCGACCAGTCAGGCTCGGCCGCGGATGGCTGGCGGCGATCGCTGGCATCTATCGCCGCCATGGAAGCGGGGATGGCGCCTCGTGGCCTCTGCCCGGGTACACCCCGGGCGGAGACCGCCATGATCCCCGCCCTCACCGCCAGTCTCGCCACCTGGGGCGCCACCGCCGTCGGTGCCGCCTTGGTCTTCGTCCTGCCCCGGCTGCCGGTCCGGGGCATGGCCGCCCTGCTCGGCATCGCCGCGGTGCTCATGGGCTGGGCGGCGATCGCCGGTCTGCTGTGGCCCGCGTTGACGGGCGCCCGGGAGGCCGGTGTCCCGGGTCTGGCCGGGGCGGTGGCGGCGGTGGCCGCCGGGGCCTGGGCCGTGTCGGCGATCCGCCGCCGGCTGGCCGCTGTGACCGGGCACGGGCCGGTCCTGGGCCGGCAGATGGCCCTGGTCATGACCCTGCACCATGTGCCCGAGGGGATGGCCCTGGGGTTGGCGGTGGCCGCCGCCAGCCAGGGCGAGACCGGGAGCGCCGCGGCCCTGGTCCTGGCCATGGTCGTCCACAACGCCGCCGAGGGCGCCCTGGTGAGCATCCCGCTGCGTCGGGAAGGAATGTCCCGGGGCCGGGCCTGGATGGTCGGCCAGGGCAGCGGCGTCGCGGAGGTGGCCGGCGCACTGCTGGGGGCGGCTGCTGCGGGATTCGCGGCGGCGGTGCTGCCGTGGGCGCTCGCGGCGGCCGGCGGGGCGATGCTGGCGGTGGTGGTCGGGGATCTGCTGCCGGAGCTGCGCGCCCTGGGCTGGGGGGTGCGGATCCCCGCCGCCCTGCGGTGATCCGGGCCGGGTCAGCCGCCGGCGAGGGCGGCCATGGCCGCCTGCTGCTGCTCCATCGCCAGGGCGGCCAGGGCCTCGGCCGAGAAGGTGGCGGTGTCGCCACCTCCGCCGGTCTGGAGCATCCCCGCCTGGACCTGGGCGGTGGCGGCGACCAGGGCCAGGGCCATCGCCTGGTCCACCTGCATGGCCTTGGCCTGCACGGCGATGCCGGCGGCGAGGGGGATGCCAGAGGAATCCATGGCAGCAGTATCGGTTGCGACCGGGTGGACTGGAGCGCCGATCCGCACCGGGTGGCGCGGTGGTCCCGGGGATCCAGGATGCCCGCATGCGCCGCCGGTTCCTGCGTCTGCCGCCCCGTCTGCCCCTGCGCACCCATGCCGTGGCGGTGCTGGTCGCGACGGTGCTTGCGACGGTGGTGACCGCCCTGCTCAGCGATGCCACCGCACCGGTCGAGGCGTTGACCGCAGGACTGGTGGTCGCGGCGGGCACCTGGATCCATCTCACCGTCCTGCTCCATGCCGGGGCCCGGGTGGACAACGGGGTGGTCCGGTGGCGCTGGGGCACGGTGCCGTTCGCCCGGGTGCGCGAGGGGCTGGCGGATCTCGGGGGTGTGCCGTCGGTGCCATCGCTCGACGGGGACGAGAGCGCCATCGCCATCGTCCTCGGCATCGTCGCCGCCCTCGTGCTCATCGTGGTCCTGGCGCTCCTCGCCTGGGTGCTGGCCAACGTGGCGATCCTTGCCGTGGGCGGGGTGGCCGTCCTGGTCTATGCCATCGTCTGCACCGGCCTGCGTGCCGCCCTGGTCCACCGTCGCCGCTGCACCGGGCAATGGCCGGCGAGCATCGCGGTCGCGGGGTTCTATGCGGTCGGCGCCGGCGTCCTGGTCGGGCTGGCGGTGCTCGCGGGCGAGGTTGCCATCGCCGCCCTGGTGGGTTGAGCCGCCGGGCGGTCCCCCAGGGTGCGCCGCATGGACCTCTGCGATCGCGATCCGCTCCTGTTTCCGACCCCGCGCCGCTGCGAGCGCCGCGGCGGGAGCGGACCGACCGGGCGGATCCGGTCCGCGTCGGTCGATCCGGCCCTGCCGCCGGCGGGCTGCACGCTGGAACTGGATGCGGAGGGGGTGCGGCTGGCGTGGCGCGACGGGGAGGGGGAGCGGCGGGCCCGGGCCCTGCTCGCCCAGCTCACGCGCCAGTACGGCGCCAGCGCCCCGTGCCTGACGGTCGCGGATGCCCCGGCGTTCCCGACCCGCGGGGTGATGCTCGACATCAGCCGCGACCGGGTTCCGACCACCGCCGAACTGGGACGGATCGTCGACGGGATCGCCGGATTCGGTCTCAACCACCTGGAATTGTACAGCGAGCACGCCATCGCCTATCCCGGCCACGCCGACGCCTGGGGCGCCGCGGATCCGCTCACCGCCGATGAACTGCGCGGTCTGGACCGCCAGGCGGCCGCCCACGGCGTGCGCCTGTCGGCGAACCAGAACTGCTTCGGCCACCTGGACCGCTGGCTGGGCAAGGCCCGCTACCGGCCTCTGGCCGAGATCCAGGACGGCGACCGTTGGCGCTTTGCGGATCTCGACTGGCGGACCACGCCCCACTCCCTGTGCCCCTCCGATCCGCGCAGCCTGGAGCTGGTCCGCGAGTGGCTGGGCCACCTCACCGCGTGGATCCCGTCGCCGTTGGTGAACATCGGTTGCGACGAGACCTATGATGTCGGGTTCGGACGCAGCCGGGATGCGGTCGCCGCCCGCGGCCGGGCCGCGGTCTACGCGGACTTCGTCGCCGCGGTCTGCACCGAGGTCCGCCGCCTGGGCCGCCGGCCGGCGTTCTGGGCCGACATCGCCCTCGACCATCCCGAGTGCCTGGACCGGCTGCCGGCCGACCTGCTGGCCCTGTGCTGGGGCTATGAGCCGGATGCGCCGTTCGCGCGCTGGCTGGCCCAGGTGCGCGGGCGCGAGGCCTGGGTCTGTCCGGGCACCGCCTGCTGGCTGACCACCGGCGGGCGCACCGCCGAACGGCGGGGCAACCTGCTCGCCGCCGCGACCCAGGGGCTGGCGGGCGGGGCCACCGGCTACCTGATCACGGTCTGGGGCGACCAGGGCCATCGTCAGCCATGGCCGGTGTCCTGGTGGGGCATCGCCGAGGGCGCCCACCGGGCTTGGGCCGGGGCGGCGCCGTTCCCGGTCGAGGCGGCGAGCCTGCATGTCTTCGGCGACCTGCGCACCGGACCCTGGCTGGATGCCCTCGGTGATGTGGACGAGCCCCTGCGGGCGGTGGGCGGCAAGGTCCAGCCCGACGGCCGGCGGGCCCGGCTGCGCAACCGTTCAGCGCTCTATCACGATCTGCATCTGCCCTGGGCCGAGCCCTGGGTCGGTGACCGGGACCAGTGGGCATCGGTGCGCGCCGCCATCACGGCGCTGGGGTCCGCTCCGGCGCACCCCGGATGCGACTGGGCATTGGAGTACACCACGCTGGCCGCGGATCGCGCGGTGGCCCGGCGGGGAGGGGCGGACGGCGCCGGGCTGGCCCGCCGGCTGGCCGGGCTGCGCGCCCGCCATGCGGCGCACTGGCTCACCCAGGCACGGCCGGGGGGGATGGCGGACAGCCAGGCGTGGTGGGACCGGATCGCATGGCGCGAATGACCCGGTGGGCCGCCGAGGCGGTCAGCCGTCGTCGCCGCTGCGCACCGCCGGCAGGCAGGAATCCTCGCGCTGGCGACGGCGCTGCAGCCGCTCGGACAGGCTCTGCGGGGTGATGCCGATCATGCGCGCCGCCGCTCCCTGGCGTCCGCCGCACCGACGGAGGGCCTCGTCCACAAGGGCATCGATGCAGCAGCGGATGGACGGCAGCATGGGCCCGAAGACCACATCCGGGTCCCGGGGCGGCGCCACCAGACGGGCCCGCAGCACCTCTTCGAGCTCTCGCACGTTTCCGGGCCATGGCCGGGCGGTGAGCTCGGTCAGTTCCTGGGCCGGGAGCGCAGGGCGGTCGATGCCCAATTCGCGGCACAGGCCACCATGGAAGGCCGTCGCCAGGGCCGGGATGTCCGAAGGGCGCTCGCGCAATGGCGGAACCACGAGCTGGTGGCCCTGGAGCCGGGCATGCAGATCGCCGCGGAACCGCCCGCCGGCGACCAGCGGATCCAGCGGACGCTGCGCCAGGCTGATGATCCGCGGCCGGGCGGCCGCGTGGGTGGCGGTCAGGAGGATGCGCAGCAGGTGCGCCTGGAGGGCCGGCGAGGCGCGATCGATGGCGTCGAGGACCAGGGTGCCGCGCAGCGTCCGGGGGTCGGGCAGCGGGAAATCCTCGCTCCGGCAGTCGATGACCTGGAATGGGCCGCCGCCGGCCTCGGCATGGATGATCTCGGCGAGCAGGGACTTGCCGGTGCCCGGTTCCCCGATGACCAGGGCGTTGCGCAGGGTCTTGGCGGCGAGCCGCACCCAGGCCAGGATGTCGGCCATGGCGCGCGAGGCGTGGACGACCCGTCGCTGGGCCGGGGTGGTGGCCGGATCGTCGAGGCGGTCGAGGACATGGACGCTGGCGATGGCGGCAGCCCGGGATCGGTCGATGCGCCGGCGCAGGGCATCGCGGTCAGGCCGATGGATCGATCGGGTCATGGCCGTGCTCCATGTGCAAGGATGGTCAACGGCCGGCCGAGGTCCAGCGATGAATCCCTAGGCATCCGCTGACGATCATCCGGGAGCCCGGGGGTGGCTGCGCTCGACCACCCGGCGCAGCTCCTCCACATCCAGGTGGGTGTAGATGGCGGTCGAGTCCAGGCTGGCGTGGCCGAGGAGTTCCTGGACGGCACGGATGTCCGCCCCGGCGCGCAGGAGATGGGTGGCGAAGGTGTGGCGCAGGGTGTGCGGGGTGACCCGGCGGGCGATGCCGGCGTCGATCAGGGCCCGGCCGAGGATCCGTCGCACATCCCGCTGGTCGAGGCGCCGCCCGCCGCCCTTGCGGCCGTCACGCCGGCTGAGGAACAGGGCTCCGCCACCGGCCCCGCGGCCGTGCAGGCCGTCACGCAGCCGGCGATAGGCCTCGACCGCCGCGAGGGCCGGGCGACCGACCGGCGCCAGGCGCTCGCGCCGGCCCTTGCCGCGCACCCGCAGCACCCGGCCATAGGGATCCAGGTCCGCATCGTCGGCCCCGACCAGCTCGCCGACGCGCACGCCGGTGCTGTAGAGCAGTTCGAGCATGGCCCGGTCGCGCACCGGCTGCTCCCCATCGCCGGCCGGGGCGGCGAGCAGCCGGTCGATCTCCTCGCTCTCCAGCCAGGTGGGCAGCCGGCGGTCCCGGCGTGGGGCGCGCAGGAGGTCGCAGGGGTTGGCGGCCACCCGTCCGGTCTCGACCAGGAAGCGCGCGAACGCTTTCAGGGCCGCCGCGGTCCGCGCCAGGGTGGCGGGGCGCGGCACGGGCCGCCCACCCGCCCGCTCGGCAAGGAACCCACGCCACCAGCGCGGGTGCAGGGCGGCCAGGTCCGGGGGGGCGCCGGCGGTGGCGAGCCACGACTGGAAGCGGTCGAGCTCGGTGCGGTAGGCGCGGATCGTATGCGGGCTGGCGCCCAGGCGGTCGGCCAGGGCCGCCGCGAACACGGCGGCGGCCTCGGCGACCGCGGGGTGGCGCGGTGCCCCCTGGTCGTCGGTCACGCGGGGTCGATCCGGTTCAGCTGCCCGCAGTGGACGCAGATCGTGGTATAGCTCACGGCGCGGTTCAAGGCGACGAATTCCTTGCGGCAGTGCGAGCAGGTGACGGTCCGACCGGGCGGGGTGTCGGCGACCGGGGGCAGCGGGCCCGCCGCCGGGGGATCGGCCGGTGCGGGGGCGCCGGGTGCCGGGACCTTGCCGACCCGGTCCGTGCCGCTGACCCCGCGGCGGATGCGGGTGGTGCTGGTGGGAGGCTGGGGCGTGGGGGTGCCCGGCCGCCCGTAGCGGGTGGTGCCGCCCATCGGATACAGGCCGCTCGGTCGGCGGAAGCGGTCGGTGCCACGGGCGATCGGGGCGACCGGCGCGATGGGCGGGGCGGTACGGCGCTCCAGGGCTTCGGTCGCCGGCGCGAGGGCCCCCGGAACGTAGCTGCCCGTGCGGGACTCCTCGCCGGTGACGCGGTCGGTGCGCACGGTGCGCGCCGTGCCCGGACCGACCGGCGGTTCATCCGCCGGACCTGCCCCGGGCATGGTGCGCACCTTCTCCTCGACCTGGCCGATCAGGCGGTCGATGCGGGCGAGATCCAGGGGTTTGTCGATGACATCGAGCGCCTTGAGCGCCCGCGCCTCGGATGGCAGCGTTACGGCGGTGGCGCCATAGGCGGTGATGAAGGCGATGTCGGCGGGGTCCTGTCTCAGGCGGAGCTCGCGGGCCACCTGGAGGCCATCGAAGCCCGGCATCATCAGATCGAGCAGGACCAGGTGGTAGGGCGTCCGGCCTTCCCGCCGGCGGCGGGCGGCATCGACCGCGGCGGTCCCATCGGTCACGGTTTCGACCCGGTGGCCGCGGGCGACCAGGAATTCGGTGAGCATCACCACGTGGTCCGGGTGGTCGTCGGCGATGAGGATGCGCAGGGCCATTCGCTGGCAGCGTATCTCACACGGACCCGGCAGGCAAGCAGGCGGCGTGCAGCGACCACCCGCTGGCGCCGCCGACCGGGGGTGCGAAGGTCCCGCGCATGCGGCGGTGGCTTCCCTGGCTGGCGGCGGCGGCGCTGGGAGCGGTCCTGGCCGCCGCCGGCGTGGACCGTTGGCTTTCGGTGGCCCTGACGCCCGCCACAGGCCCCGCCGGGGCCGTCTGGGAACCGGCTCCAGCGGACCCCGAGCGGCTCGCCTTGCGCGAACAGGTGGCGCGTTTGACCGCTGAAAACGCTGTGCTTCGTCAGCAGGTCGAGGATGCCCGCACCCTGGTCGGCCGGCCGGGCATGACCGATCCCGGCCACCCCGTGGTCCAGGCCCGGGTGATCGCCCGGCCGATCCGCACCGGACGACGCTACATCGAGATCGATGCCGGTGCCGTGGACGGGGTCCGCGAGGGCATGGCGGTCTGCCTGGGCTGGAGCCTGGTCGGCCGGGTCGCCGGCCTGCTCGACGGACGCGCCCTGGTCCAGTGCGTCACCGACTCCGAATTCCGCCTGCCGGTCCGGCTCGAGGTCGGTGAGGGCGGCTTCATCGACGGGGTGTGGGCCGGGACCGGGGCCCGCGACCGGGCCGAGATCCGCTGGATCGAGGGCGAGGACCTGACCATCCTCACCGGGGCCCCGGTGGTCGCCGCCGGGGGCGACGGCATCCCGGCGGGCATCGTCCTGGGCACGGTGGTGGCCGCCGAGCGCCCGGACCGCGCACGCGGCCATGGCCATTGGAATGTGACCGCCGCCCCGCTGCGGGACGGTCCCGGTGCCGACACCGTGCTGCTGATGACCCCCCCGGAGTCCCGATGATCCCGCTCAGCGTGTGCACCATCGCCTGGCAGCGGAAGGACCGCTACGCCAGCCCGCCGCCGATCGAGATCCCGCTGCCCGACCTCGTGCCGCGTCTGCCGGGGCTCGGATTCACCGGGGTCGAGATCTGGGAGCCGCATCTGGCGGCCCTGCCGGCGACCGACGTCCCGGCGCTGCGTCAGCGGCTTGCGGATCTCGGTCTGGCGGTGCCGATGGTGAGCGGCTATTACGATTTCACTGGCGATGCGGAGCGCTGCGCGGCCAGCGAGCGCCATGCGGAGGCGGTGCTCACCCGCACCGCGGCGGTGGGCGGATCCGCGATCCGCATCTTCACCGGCAAGCAGCGCACCTCGACCTGCACCCCCGAGGGGCGGGTGCGGGCGGTGGCCGCCCTGCGCCGGCTGGCCGACCGCGGCGCGGACCTCGGCATCCGCCTGGCCGCCGAGGTCCACGACTGGAACCTCACCGATTCGGTGGACAACTGCCTGTCGCTGGTCGACGAGATCGGTCGGCCGTCGTTCGGGCTGATCTTCCATCCGTCGATGTTCTCACCGGATCCGCTCCCGGCGATGGAGCGGCTATGGCCGTGGATCTTCCACATCCATGCCACGAATCCCCCGGGCGGGATCGCGGACGGCCCCATCGACTGGCGCCGCCTGGTCGCGGCCCTGGCCGGGCGCGGATATGCCGGCTGGCTCTCCGTCGAGTGGTTCGCCGAGCACCCCGACACCGCCACCGCCCGGGAGGCGGCGGCCCTGGGTGCGGCGCTCGCTGCCCTTGCCCGACCCGGTGGAGGGGCCTAGGTTCCCGCCGTGCGATTCCTGCCCCTGATCCTGGTCCTGTCCGGTGGAGCCGCCGCGGCAGAGGTCGTGGCAGATCCCCCGCCGGATGCGCCGCCCGCCGTCGTCACCGAGGAATCCTCGGTGGTCGCCGTCCCCGGCCTGGGGCCCGCGGCGGTCCAGCTCATTGCGGCGGATCCCCGCTGGATCCAGGGCCAGCTCGCCGCCATCGCCGGCGCCGCCGGCGCCGACCCGGCGCCGATCGCGGCCCTCGCTGCGCGCACCCTGCTCCGGCTCGGATCCCTGGATCACATCGATCCCGGTCGCCCGATCGGCCTGTGGCTGCGGGATGGCACCACGGATCTCGCGATGCTGGTGCCGGTCCAGCGGCGGACCCGCATCCTGGATGAGCTGGGCATGGCGGCGGACGGGCGTCCGCCGTTGGTCCGTACCGGCGACCGGGATGGCACCGTGGTGCTCTCGCAAAGCACCCCCGACGGCCTGGTCGAATACCGCGCCCTCGCCGCCGAGGGCTGGCTGGCCCTCGCCCGCACCGGCGACGAGTGCCGGCGGCTGATCAGCCGCGCCGCGACCCTGGTCCCCGATGGCGCGCCCCTGCGCATCACCATCGATCCCCGGCGGCTGGCCGGTGGCTGGTCCCAGCTCGGCCTGGCGGTCGAGCCGCGGTGGATTCCCGAACGCTTCCGTCTGCCGGCGCTCCCCTCGCCACTCCGGGCCCTGCCGGATCCGGGGGCCTCCGCCTGGGCCGCCCTGACCGGGCAGATGGCCTCGATCGACCTGGAAGTCGCCCCCTGGGGCGGTCCGGGCGATCCCGAGGCCCAGGGCCGCTGGCGGGTCATGGTGCGCGTCCGTCCGGTGGTGGACTCGCCGCTCGCCGGGTGGACCGCCATCCAGCGGACGGCGGCGGACCGGCTCGGACCGGCCCTTGACGACGAGGCCGCCTGGCTGCTCGCCACCGTCTACCCCATCTGGCAAGGCCAGGCCGAGCGCCTGACGGCGCTGCCCCTCGGCCAGGCTGCCGCGGCGGCGGGCGCGGCCTGGGACGGCCGCGCCTCCGATGCGGCGACGGCCCTCGCCGCCGGCGCGGACCGTGCCGGCGGGCTCGCCCTGGTCGATGGTCCCCAGGGTGGCGTCCTCATCATCGAGCACACCGCGGCCCAGGACATGGCCGTGGCCCTTGCGGATGTCCTGTCGTCCGTCTGGGGCGCCGGCCAGACCACCGCGGTGGCCGGTGCCACCGCGGTCCTGCATGGCGGCGATCCGCAGCGTCTGACCATGGGCACCGACGCGGCCCTCCTGCATGCCTGGGGCGGCGATGCGGCGGCGCTGCCGACCCTGGCGGAGCGGGCCGCCGCGGCCACCGCGGTTCCCGCTCCGGTGGGCCAGCAACCGGTCCTCGGCCGGGTCCGGTTGCGGATCGACCGCCTGCTCCGGCCCATCGCCGCGGCCCAGCGGGGCGCGACGATCGAGATGCCCGTGGCCGAGGTCGTCGTCGATGTCGTCGTACGGGACGGGGATCTGGTGTTCACCGCGGATGTGCCGGCCATGGCCATCGCCGGGGCGGTCGGGGCCCTGGAACTCGGCCCCCGGCCGCGGCCGACCAGCGGAAGCCGCTGATCAGGGACCGTATTCCTGGGCGTGGCGCCAGGCGATCAGTTTCGCCAGGGCCGTGTCCCGGGCGGTGATCCGGTCGCCTGCGTCGTGGGTTGTGCAACGGATGCGCACCCGGTCATAGACGTTCGTCCACTCGGGATGGTGGTCCAAGCCGTCGATGGCCTCGCTCAGTCCCGCCATCCAGCCCACCGCCGCCGCGAAGGACGGGAAACGCAGGTCGATGGCCAAGGCATCGCCATCCCGCCGCCAGCCGGGCAGGCCGGCGAGGGCCCGCTGGATCTCGGCGTCGGTGAGGGGCGCCGGGCTCATCGGGTGCGGACCAGGATGGTGTCCGCCACCGGCCGCCGGCCAGCGCTGTCCCGCAGCCAGCGGGCGGCGTCCTCGGGGTAGCCGGCGGTGGGCTTCAGGCCCGGCACCTGGGCCGACCACCAGCGATTGAAGCAGAGCATGTGCACCTCGCGGACGAACTTGGCGAGGCAGCTCGCCGCCGCCACCGTCGCATCGCTGCCGTCGGCGCCGACCGTGAACGCGATGTCGATGCCGGCGCAGCGGTACGCGCTGTGGCGCGGCGTCTCGGCCATCACCTCGACGGGGGCGCCCAGCCAGCCGGTGATCGCCTCGCCATAGAAGCGCCGCCCGCCGAGCCGGTCCACCTGGACCATCGCCGGTGGCCGGGCCAATCCCGCGACCATCGCCCCCACGGTGGCGAGTTCGAGGGAAGCCTTCGAGGGATGCGCGGGATCGTTGATGTCCGCCGCGCGCAGCACGCGCACCCGCCAGCCCGCCGGCGTGCAACCCGGCACCTGCCAGGGATCGTAGCCCGCCCCCGGCAGCGGCAGCAGATCCGCGTCGGCGAGCCACGGCAGGTGCCCCC
>CAMCAC010000044.1 GCA_945872305.1 Candidatus Kuenenia stuttgartensis
GCGCTCCTCGGTCTCGATGGCCTTCAGGCGCAGCTCGGCGGCGCTGCGTGCGGCGCCGGCCTTGGCCTTGGCGGCGACCTCGCGCAGCGTCTTGCGCCGGCTGATGCGCTCCGCGGCCCGGGCGGCCATCCCTTCGTCCGGGGACTGGATGGCGATGGTGGCCAGGAAGGCATCGCCCGGCTCGGACTGGGCGAGCAGGCGGTCGAAGGCCGCGGTCCGCACTCCCGCATCGGCGGCGCGCAGGGACAGTTCCGCCAGGCTGCTGCGATCCTGGATGCGCTCCAGGAACGGACGGGCCTCGGCCAGGGGCTTGGCCCGCACGATGTCGTCGGCCATGGCCGAGAGCAGCTCCCGGGCGGTGCGGCGCACCGCCTCGTCGCCCTGCTCCGCCAGGGGCATCAGCAGGTCGCTGCGATGGATCCGGCGCACGGCGGCGGCGCGCACCCGGGGATCGCCATCCTCCCGGGCCAGGGCGGCCAGGCGGCCCTGGTCGGTCATGCCCTGGACCGCGGCGAGGCGGACCTCTGGATCTTCGCTGCGCGACGTGCCGAAACCGAACCAGCCCATGGAACCTCCGGGGCGGGGCATGGTCGGGCGGTCCCGGGCGGCTCAAGGAGCGGTCCGGGGTGGTCCAGGGGCGTTGGGAACGGCGTTCGCGTCAGCGGCCGGCATGGCCGTTTCGTGTCAAGGGACCCATCGACCGGCGCCAGCCCGCGCTCGCCCCATCGGGCGGTCTGACCGCACCGTCTGCCGCAACGAAAAAGCGGCGCAGGTGATGCAGGAATGGCGAATGCGCGCAGAATATCTGGGTAGTCTTGACAATCGGCGTGTCGCGAAGCATCATTACCTCGTCCTCAAGTGCCCATCCGGGCCGCCGATAGTATCCCATGTCCCGTCATGCGGCATCCCCTCAAGGATGCTGTCTGCCGGGGCGACCGCCGGGCGGCCACGCCCGAATCCGTGGCCTCCCACCTGACCGCCGCCGCCCCGGCCCGCCTCCCGCTCAAGGAATCTCCCATGCGCTCCACGACCCCGACTGTTCGCCCCGCCACCGCCCTGCGCGGGATCGTCCGTACCCTGGCCTTGATGGCCGGAGGGCTGGGCGCCGCCAGCGCCGCTGAGACCTTCACGGTCTACATCGATCCGGGTACCCATCCGGCCCCCGCCACGGGCGCGGCATTGGCGAACAACACGGCCGTTCGCTCGGTTTCGGGAACCGTGGCCATGCTGGTCAACTGGGACACCCCGGTGATCGGATTTGCCTCCACTGATATCAGCAGCGTCAGCCCGGCGACCGCCGGAACTCCCGTGGTCACCCCCCTGACCGAGAAGAAGTACCTGCTGGAGATCGGCGGCCTCGCCGACGGTGACACCCTTGGGTTCACCATCGGAGCCAACGTCATCGGTGATTACGAGGGCGATGGCGTGGCCGAAACCAACGCCGCCCAGACCATCACGGTCTACGTGGACAACACCGCGCCCACGGACCCGGCCGTCACCCTGCCGAACAACATCGCCCAGCTCACCCGCCGCCCGACCATCGTCGGCACCGCGGCGACCCAGGCCGTCGGCACCATGACGGTCGGCGTGTTCGGCGCCGGCAACGGCGGGGCCACGACCCTGCTCGGCACCACCACGGTGGACACCGATGGCAACTACGCCTTCACCCCAGCCACCGATCTCGCCCTGGGCACCTGGGTCTTCTCGGTGAGCGCCACCGACGCCGCCGGCAACGCCAGCGGCGTGTCGCCGACCAAGACCGTCTATCTCTGGGAATCGCCGACCTTTGCCCAGGCAGGCCAGCTGTTCACCGACAACACGCCCGCCCTGTCCGGCACCAACACCGATGCGGCGCTCCTCTCCGGCCTGGCCGTCTATTACCAGCTCAATGGCGGTGCCTCGGTCGCCGCCACGGTCAGCGGCACCGGCTGGAGCCACACCGCCTCGACCCTGGCCGATGGCACCTACACCGTCCTGGTGACCCAGCAGCTCGGCACCAACACGATTACCGCCAGCGCTACCATGGCCATCGATGTCGGCGTGCCCGGGGCTCCGACCCTGACTGCGGACCTGGCCACCGATCCGACCGGCCGCTACAACACGAGCAGCACCCGTCCGGTGATCGTGGTCGGCAACCTCGAGACCACGCCGACCCAGCTCGTGCCGGTGGTCGAGATGAGCAGCGACAATGGCAGCACCTGGGCGGCGGTCAGCGTCCCGGCCTCCGCGGCCTTCACGGCGGGCTCCGGGACCACCGCGTTCCAGCCGTCGGTCGCCGGCGCGCTCAGCGATGGCACCTACCAGTTCCGGGCGAAGCAGATCGATGCGGCGACCAACGCCAGCTCCTGGTCGGCCACCGTCGCCGTCCGGGTCAAGGCGACCGTCGCTCCGCCGACCATCAACCCGCTGACCACCAACGACGCCACGCCGCTCATCACCGGCACCGCCCAGCCCTTCGCCTCTGTGGTGCTGCGCCGCAACGGCGTCCCGCTGCCGACCATCACCGCCGATGCGAGCGGCGATTGGAGCTACCTCTTCGACAGTGAAACCCCGGATGGGGTGTACTCGATGACCGCCCGCCAGACGGATGTGGGCGGTGCGGTGAGCGCTCTGTCCGGCGCCGTGTCCCTGCGGGTCGATACCCAGTCGCCGGGCGCGCCGATCATCACCTCCCCGACGGCGGGCACCACCACCGCCGATTCCACCCCCGATGTCCGCGGCACCGCCGAGATCGGGACCAGCGTGCAGCTGGTGGTCGATGGCTCGCCGGTCGGTTCCACCGTGGCCGTCGGGGCCACTGGGACCTGGGTCCTCACGGCCAGCCCTGCGCTGTCCGCCGGCGTGCGCACGATCAGCGCCCGGGCCACCGATGCGGCCACGAACGTCAGTCCGGATGCGGTCGGGACCGACATCACGATCGCCAGCGCGACCTTTGCCATCACCCTGTCGCCCCGGGTCGTGTCCGGCGCCACCACCCCGGCCAGCGCGGGGGCTACGACCTCGCGCACCGCCCTCAACCTGCTCGCCACCTTGGAGGTCTCCCCGGGCGGGGCCACGGTCGCGGATGTCGCCACCACCACCTTCACCGCCGCGGATGTGGTCTTCTCGCCCACGGGCTCCGGGCGGGCCTCGGTGAGCAAGAACGCCGCCCCCAACGGCCACACCTGGAACGTCATCATCACCCCGGTGGCGACCAGCGGGACGATGTCAGTGTCGATCCCCAGCTCGGCCATGACCAGCGCCCTCTATGGCGTGAACGACGAGACGGCATCCTACCTGTTCACCCTGGACCGGGTCAAGCCGACGGTGCAGATCCTGGCCAACGACGACCGCCTGAACGCCACCCACTTCCGTGCCAAGGCGGTGGACGGCAGCGGGGTCGCCGCCACCAGCTTCTCGGCCACCGTGGCCTTCAGCGAGAAGGTCACCACTCCGTGGAGCCTCCCGGCCTCGTTCTCGCCCCCTCTGGCGGCCACTGCGCCGTTCACCCTGGTCGGGGCGACGGTCGCCCTGGGGGCCTCCACCGACGGCGGCCAGACCTATCCGCTGACCGTCTACCGGGTCGGCACCGCCCGGACGGTGAGTGTCACGGTCAAGCCCAGCCTCTTCAGCGACGGGGCCGATCCGGCCAACACCAACCTGGCGTCCACGGTCTTCACCCGCATCTACGACGATGTGCGTCCGGGCACGCCGGTGATCGCCTCGGCCATCGGGAACCTGACCCCGCTGGTCCCGGCCAAGGCCCCCAGCTATCCGTGCACCGTCACCTTCTCGGAGCCGGTGATCGGGTTCACGGCGAGCGATCTGCTGGTCACCAACGGCATCATCACCAACTTCGCCCCGACCAACCCGGCGGTGCCCACCACCATCTTCACCTTCACCCTGACCCCGGCCGAAGGACAGGTCTCGGTGCAGTTCCCTGAAGGTGTCTGCACGGATGTGGCCGGCTACACGGTGCCCGCCTCCAACCAGTTCAAGCGGGTCCTGGATTCGAACGCCCCGGTCGTGGCCCAGGTCACCTCGTCGGCGATCGGTCTGGATGGGTTCAGCAACGCCCAGGTGCCGGTCCGGGTGGTGTTCAGCGAGCCGATGACCGGTTTCGCCCAGACCGATCTCCGTCTCGACGGTGCGACGGTCTCCGCCTTCGCCGCCTCGCCGGGCAACTCCGAGTTCACCTTCACCCTGTGGCCGCTCACGACCTCGGCGACCCGGGCGGTGCGGTTGATCGTGCCCGCCGCGTCGGCGAACGACACGGCCACCAACATCAGTGCAGCGTCCACGATGATCACCTTCAACTACAATTCGGCCTCGGCCGCGTTCGTCGGCAACTGATCGGCCTGCGGCTCCGGCCCGTCCGACGCCCCTCCACCCGGAGGGGCGTCGGCGTTTCCGGACGGCGGTTGCCGCCGGTCAGGCGCGGCATCATCCTTGCGTCACCCCTGCCGGGAACCGCCATGTCCACGCTCCGTTGCGCTCTTGCCCTCGTCCTGACCGCGTCCATTCCGGCCGTCGAGCCGGCGCTGCTCGCCATCAGCATTCCCGATCCGGCCCGGATCCAGGCGCCGATGCCCACCCTGCAGGATCCCGCCTGGGCCGCCCTGGCCGGACGGGCCCAGGCGGTGCGCGGGCGGCTGACGGGGCACGGATGGAGCGGGGGTCTGCCGGCCATGACCTGGTCTGCCGCGTGGCGTTCTCCCACCGGCGGAGATCCGCGTGGGGTCGGACTCCGGCTGGCCCGCGATGGTGGCTGGTTCCATGCCAGCCTTGGCCCTCCGGCCGGTACCGCCGAGGAGGTCCAGACCCCTGCCGACGGTCGCGAGGCCGTGCGCGGTGAATGCCATCTCCCAGCCCTGGCCGCGGCCCTGCCGCCCGCCCGCGCCGGCGCCCTGGCCCGGCTGGTGATGGCCTGGGGTGCCACCACCGCAGTGGGGAGCGGAACCCGTGATGCGGACGGACCCGTGGAGACGATCCGGCTCGCCGGCGCCCGGTTTCCCTTGGTCCCTGTGGATCCCGCCAGCCTTGCGGGGCTGCCGGCGGACGCACCGCTGGTCCTGGCCTGGGGCCAGAGCCGTGGCGCCATGACGCCCTTCCTGACGGATGTGGCGATCCTGGTGGGCCACGATCCCGCCCTGGCCCAGGCTCCGGAGCTCATCGGTATCGCCGCCGCCGACCTGTGGTCCGCGGTGGAGGGGACGGTGGTGGTGGCCCGGCTTGCGGACGGTGGCTGGGTGCTCTCCCTGCCGGCGGCGGCGGCCCTCGACGAGGCGATGGCCCATGTCCAGGCCGCCCGCCCCGGGGCGACGGATCTCGCCCTGGCCCAGGAGCAGCCGGTGGCCCTGGAGCTGCCGTGGTTCGGTCCGGCCCAGGTCCGGCGGACGGCCAGCCGATGGCTCATCGCCCGGGACCCGGGCATCATCAACATCCTGGCCGCGGAGCCGCCGCCGTGGACCTCCCCCTGGCCCGGCGAGGGTCGCCCGATCCTCGTCCTGCGGGCTGCCGCCGGGTTCGCCGGGATCGCGGCCTGGTTGCCCGAGCCCCTGGCGGGGATGGTTCCGGCGCATGGTCCGGGGCCCCTGGTGCTGGCCCTGGCGGAGGACTCCGACGGTGTGCGTATCGACGCCCGGCATGGGCCCCTGTGGTGGGCCGCCGGGGTCCTTCTCTCGGTGGGGCCGCGTCTGCCGGAACTCGCGGTGGCCGAGGCCGCCACCCGCCGCCGGCTCGCCGAGGAACAGCTGCGCGGCATGCTGGCCGCTGGGGCGTTCCGGGCCGGCCAGATGGAGGGGATGTGGCCGCGGGATCTCGCGGATCTCCTGCGCGGACCGGTCCCGGGGGCTCCCGGTCGGCCGGACATCGCGATCCCGTGGGCCTATGTCCGCCCGGTCGACGGGGCCGATGGCCGGCCGGTGCTGGTCCAGGATCCCGCGTGCACCGGCGGTGCCGGCAGCCTGGTGGGCTTCCGCGACGGGCGCATCGCGTTCGTCGAGGGACGGATCGCCTGGGACGCCGCCCAGCGGGTCCTGTCCGGACAGGGCAGCGAGGATCTCTGAGCGGCGGTGCGGTTCAGCGCTTGCGCGGCTGCGGATCCGGGAGCTCGCCCGGTTCGTCGGTCTTGAAGCGGATGAAGACCACGTGGTCCATCTCGCTGCCGGGTTCGTTCTCGTCGTTCACGTAGTCGCGCTCGATCGAGCGCAGCTCCACCGTCTCGACCCGTTCCGCCGGGATCTCGCGCAGGGTCCGGTTGGCGAGGGTCTCGAGCTGCTCGAACGAGTTCGCCGCCTCCTCCAGGAGGCTGATGATGCGGATCTGGATGAAGTCCTGGGCCATTGTGCGGGGCATGCTGGCCGGGCCGCGGGCCCCGCAATGGCCGCCCGGCCACTGCCCTCTTGCCCCGCCGCCGCCGGCTGGACGGTGCCGCGCGACCCCGGGAGCATGTACCATGATCGCCACCGATGGCATCACGATGGCCTTCGGCCAGAAGATCCTGTTCGAGAATGTCAGCCTCAAGTTCGTGCCCGGCAACTGCTACGGCCTGATCGGCGCCAACGGCACCGGGAAGTCCACGTATCTCAAGATCCTTACCGGCGAGCTCGAGCCGGCCACCGGCCGGGTCATGCTCGAACCGGGCAAGCGCATGGGCTGGCTGCGCCAGGAGATCCATGGCCACGACCAGGAGCGGGTCATCGACGTGGTCCTGCGCGGCCATCCCGACATCTGGAAGCTCCAGCATGAGATCACCGTGCTCAGCGAGAAGCCCGACTTCTCCGACGCCGATGGTGAGCGGCTGTCGCAGCTCCAGGAGCGCTTCGGCGAGCTGGACGGCTACAGCCAGGAGACCGTGGCCGCCGAGGTCCTGACCGACCTCGGGGTGCCGCCCGAAGTCCACCAGGGCCCCATGGGCTCCATCGACGCCGCGCTGAAGGTCCGGGTCATGCTTGCCCAGGCCCTGTTCTCCAAGCCGGATGTGCTGCTCCTCGACGAGCCGACCAACAACCTCGACATCCCGGCCATGGTCTGGCTGGAGAAGTTCCTCGCCGACTACGAGGGCGTGATCATCGTCGTCAGCCACGACCGCCACTTCCTCAACCGGGTGACCACCCACACCTGCGATGTCGACTACAAGACCATCCGGGTGTTCGGCGGCTCCTACGACGTCTACCAGGCCCAGGAGGCCCTGGCCCGGGCCCAGCGCAGCAAGGAAGGCAACCGGGTCGAGCGCCAGGTGCTGAAGCTGCGCAAGTTCGTGGAGCGCTTCAAGAGCAACGCCGCCCGGTCGAAGCAGTCGACGAGCCGCCTCAAGCTCATCGACCAGCTCTCGGGCCAGAAGGTGCTGCCCAGCTCGCGCGTGGCGCCGCGGCTCATCTTCAAGCAGGGCCGGCCCTCGGGCCAGGACGTGATCAAGGTCGAGAACGCCAGCTTCGCCTGGCCGGGCGGCCCGCAGATCATCAGCAAGTTCTCGACCCGCATCGACCGTGGCGACCGGCTGGCGATCGTCGGCCGCAACGGCATCGGCAAGACCACCCTGATCCGCCTCCTGCTGGGCGAGGTCTCCCCCGACAAGGGCACCATCACCTGGGGTCAGACCACGACGCGGGCCTACCAGCCACAGGAGGGCGGAAAGCTCTTCGCCGAGGCCAAGCGCGATCTTTCGATCTACGACTGGGTCCGCCAGTTCACCGAGAACCAGGACATCAACATGATCCGGGCCATGCTCGGGCGCATGCTGTTCTCCGGGGATGACGTGAAGAAGCAGGTGGGGGTGCTGTCCGGTGGCGAGAAGGTGCGCTGCCTGCTCTCCATGATCATGCTCCAGGAGGCCAACACATTGGTCCTCGACGAGCCGACCTCCCATCTCGACATGGAATCCATCGAGGCCCTGCAGGAGGCCCTGGAGGAGTACGAGGGCACCCTGGTCTTCGTCAGCCATGACCGCGAGTTCATCGACGCGGTCGCCACCCGGGTCATCGTCCTCGACGAGACCGGCCTGACCGACTGGCGCGGGACCTACCTTGCCTACCGCGAGGCGCGGGAACTGGAGTAGCCCCCGCGCCAGACAGCGGGCCGGCTGCTGCGTCCGGGCGCATTGCCGGGTCGGGCCCGGGTCCACGCTCCCGGCCATGCTCCGCTGCCTGACCGCCTTCCTGTGCTCCGTCGCCGCCTGCGCCGCGGATCTCGTTCCCGATCCCGCCTGGGCCACCGGCGCGCTTCCCAACGGGGTGCGCTGGGCGTGGACCGCGCATCCGAATCCGCCGGGCCGGGTGGCGATCCGCCTGCACGTGCGCGCCGGCTCCCTCCAGGAGATGGAGCCTGAGCGTGGGCTGGCCCATTACCTGGAGCACATGGCCTTCAACGGCACCACCTCGTTCCCGCCGGGGACCATGGTCACCCGGCTGCAGGCGGTCGGGGTCGGTTTCGGCTCCCACTCCAACGCCCACACGGGATTCGATGAGACGGTCTACAAGCTGGAGATGCCCGACGGGTCCGCGGCCAACCTCGACCTCGCCCTGCAGATCATGGCCGAGACCGCAGGGGGGATGCTCATCCTCCCGGAGGAGGTCGAGCGCGAGCGCGGCATCATCCTGAGCGAGATGCGCGATCGCGACGGCGCCGGGCTTCGTCTGGCTCGCCGGCTGTATGGAGAGGCCTACCGCGGCGCCATCCTGGCGGACCGATTCCCGATCGGCACCGCGGAGACGGTCGGGTCCGCCAGCCCCGAACGGCTGCGCGGCTACTGGGACCGCTTTTACCGCCCGGATCGCCTCGTGGTGACCGTGGCCGGCGCCGTGGATGCCGGCATCGAGGCGGTCATCGCCCGCCATTTCGCCGGGCTCGATCCGCGCCGGTCGGCGGCGGATCCGACGACCGGCACGATCACCCCCGGTGTGTCCGTCGCGGTCCACGACGAGCCCGAGGCCGACGGCCTGGAGCTCCACATGGTCCGGGCCGTCTCGCGTCCTGATCCCGCCGACACCGCTGATTGGCGGCGTACCCAGCTCCTGCGCGGCCTGGCCACCCGGATCCTCAACCGGCGCTTTGCGGTCGGGGTCGAGCAGGATCCCTCGGGCCCGGTCCTGGGGGCCGGGGTCCAGGCCGGCCAGCGCTGGGGCATCGCCCAGGTCTGGTTGTCGGCCCAGGTCCGCGCCGGGTCCGCCACCGCCGCGGTGGAGCGCCTGGTCCGGCCCGTGCGCAGCCTGCTGGCCCATGGGCCGACCCGCGCCGAGCTCGCGCTCGAGGTGAGTGCCATGCGCGCCGAGCTCGACACCGCCGTCGCCCAGGCGGGTTCGCGCACGAGCGCCGGTCTGGCCGAGGGCACCGCCCGCACCCTGGCATTCGCCCGGGTGCCCACCGGTCCGGCGGGGGACCGCGATCTCCTCGCCCCGTGGCTCGCCGCCGCCACCCCGGAGTCGGTGCGGGCGGCCCTCGTCGAGGCCTGGAGCGAGGGTGTGCGCGAGACGCTCCAGCTCGCCGGTCGCGGCGCCGGCAGCGTGGAGGCTGGCGAGCTCGGTCGGGTCTGGGCCGCCGCCACCGCCGCCGTCCTGCCGGCGCCGGTGGAGCGGGCGGCGGTGGTCTGGGCCTATCCGGACGGGACTGGTCGCTGGGCTGGCGAGAACGCCCCGCTGCCCGGCGTCTGGAGCGGCCGCCTCGACAACGGCGTGGTCGCGGCCGTCCGGCCGAGCGCGAGCCAGCCGGGCTCGGTGACGGTCCAGGTCCGCCTGCACCACGGCCCGGACGGGCGTGTCCCCGGCCTGGGCGAGTGGTTCAGCCGTGGCTTCATCGGAGGCGGCCTGGGTCGGCACAGCGCCCAGGACCTGCGCGAGCTCCTCGCCGCCGCCGGCATGCGCGTCCCCACGGTCAGCCTGGCCGAAGACGGGACGGTGATCCAGGTCGGCTGCCGGGGTGGCGACATCGCCACCGCCTGTCGCATCCTCGCTGCGTTCCTGGCCGATCCGGGCTGGCGCCCGGAGGCCGCCATCCCCGCCCGCGCCTCCTGGATCGACGAGCTTGCCGCCGCCGCCCAGGATCTGGATGCGGCGATGGAGCGGACCACCGCGGTGCGGACCACCGGCGACGACCCGCGCCGCCGGCCGCCGACCATCGACGAGGTCCGGGCCCTGGACTGGACCGATGTGCGGGCCGCCTACGCGCCGGTCCTCGCCCAGGCGCCGGTGAGCGTCCTGGTGGTCGGTGACGTGGAGGCCGACGCGGCTCGGACCGCCATCGCCGCCGCCTTCGGGGCCATGGCGCCGCGCCCGGCCCCGGCGGAACAGGCCCTGGCCGACCGCGGGTGGCTTGCCCAGCCGCGCCCGTGGGAGCCCGGCACGCACCGCTTCACGGTCACCGCCCAGAAGCCCGCAGCCCAGGTGCGCATCCTGTGGCCCTCCGGCGATGTCTATGACATCACCCGGTTCCGGCGGATCGGACTGCTCGCCGCCTGCCTCGACGAACGCATGCGGGTCCGTCTGCGCGAGGAGCTCGGCCTTGGCTACAGCCCCGGCGCCGGTCGCTGGGGCAGCGACACCTGGGCCGGCTCCGGCCATGTGATCGCCCTGGTCGGTCCGCCCCCGGAGCGGGTCGAGGATGCGGTGCGCGAGCTGCAGGCCCTGGCGGCGGGCCTGCCGGAGCGGATCGACGACGGGCTCCTGGCCCAGGTCCGCACCCCGATGCTGCGCTCCCTGGCCGCCACCCGGGCCCGCAACGACTGGTGGCTGAACACCGTCCTCGCCCGGGCCCACCGCCAGCCGTTCCGTTACGACTGGTCGACCACCATCGAGGCGGACTTCGCCGGCGTCACCGTGGATGACCTGCGCGCCCTGGCCCGGGAGATCCTGGTCCCGGAGCGGGCGATGGTCCTGATCGGCACCGCGGCGCCGTGATCCGGCGGCGGCCGGGCGGTGGACCGCCCGGCCCCGTGGCCCATGATTCCCGCCATGCCGATCCCGGTCGATTGTCCTGCGTGCAACACCCGCCTCCGGGCTCCGGACGGCGCTGCGGGCATGACCCTGTCCTGTCCGCGTTGCCAGACCCCGGTCCCGGTTCCCGCCGCCGCCGGGGCCCCCCGGGCCCCCAGCCCGCCCGCCCCGGTTCCGCGCCCACCGTCCCGCCCGGCGCCCCCCGCGCAGCATCCGCCCCGGTCCTCGCCACCGGAGCGTCAAGCCCGCGGCCCCGCTCCCCGGCGCCATGATCCCACGGGCAACGGCTGCCTGACCGCCCTGGCCTGGCTGTTCGCGCTCATCGCCCTGGTCGGGATCGTCTGGCTCCTGCTCGTCCCCCCGGGCTAGGGACCCTTCGGGATCGCCCCCAGGGCCGGCAGGGTTCCGGCCCCGATCAGCTCCACGGCCTGTCCGCCGCGCACGACCCGGATCCCCCGCTCGCTCGAGCAGGTGATCTCGTCCACGACCCCGCCCAGCGAGACCCGCAGGCCATGGCCGTCGGCGATCCGCTCCACCGTGGCCGCCGGCTGGCCGGCCCGGCGCGGGATGAGCACCCAGAGCACCGGCGCATCCGGCGCCGTCTCGATGCGCGCCCAGCGCTGCACCTCGCCGTACATCCACGGCTTCGACCAGCCGGGGGGCGGCATCAGGGCGCGGCCGTGGGTCGCCTCGATGTGTTGCTCCCAGGATTTCGCCTGGGCATCGTCCTCGGCATTGCCGCCGCGCTTGAGGCGTGGCTTCCAGTCCGGTCCCGGGATCGCCGACCAGCCGCGCTCCTGCTTCAGGGCCTGCATGCGCGTGGTCCAGGCGGCGGTGTCCTCGCCGGGCCGGGCGACGTACTCGTCGCCGGGGCTCAGGAGCCACTCGTCGTGGTAGAACCACTGCGACACGGCGACCTTCGCGTCCGCCGCCTGGACCAGATGGAGATCGCTGTCCACCGCCCACTGGCCGGTGAAGGCGATGCGGGTGCCGTCCACCACCGCGTCCCGGGCGAGGACGTGGACGTTGACCTGCTGGGGCTGGCCGCCGGCGGTCTCGTCGCGGACCACGAGGTAGTCCATGAGCGGAGCCGTGGGCGGATGCTTCACCAGCATGGTGATGCGCCGGTGGACCACCGGTCGATCCAGCTGGCGCGATGGCCAGCCGCGCCCGAATTCATCGGTCGGTTCGATCGGATACATCGTCAGGGTGCGATCCACCCGCTCCGCGACCACCACGTCCGCCACCGCCGAGGTCGCCGCTGCGCCCACGAAGGCGGTCGACGCGATCTGCTCCTGGCATGCCAGGGTGGAGCCGGTCTTGTTGTGGGTCAGGCTGCCGGTCCGTCCGAAGGTCATGCTGTTGTGCAGCGCCGCGCTGTCGCCGCGTGGATGGTAGGAGCAGTTGTAGTCGAGCGACACCGGCTCGCCGGCGCTGTAGAAATGATAGGACAGCTCGCTGTTGTGGTCATGGCCCCGGGCTGGGCCCGCCTTCACGGTCAGGAATGAGCCATCCACCCCGTCATCACGGAAGATGGCGCCGAAGCCGTAGAACAGGCGGGAGCCCCAATCGAGTGCCGCCGGATCCGCGGGCGCCACCCCCTCGTACCCCTGTTCGGCGAGGACCCCGCGCAGGCCGCGCTCGTTCTTGCCCTTGGGCAGGAGGTTTGCCGCGCCCAGGCACTCGGCGGCGAAGATGGGATCGGCCTCGCGCCAGAATCCGGCCAGGGCACGGAACCCCTCGCCGCCGAGCCCGGAATCCCAGCGGTGGGTGTCGCCGATCGGCGCCGCGTGGCGGCGGTCGAGCCGGCGGTCGAAAGGCGTGATGAGCAGACGCTGCTGGCGGCCGAAGCCGCGGGTCAGCGGATTCCCGGCGATGGCATTGCCGGCGCCGAGGTTCTTGTACAGATGCGCGGTCTCCATCTGGAGCTTGAAGGAATACCCGGCGTAGCCCGGGCATTCCTGGCCGGCACCGTCCGGGGCCCACAGGACCTTGGCCAGATCGTTGGCCAGGTTCCTCCGGCCATACTCCAGCCACTCATGAGCATGCGGATGGTCGAGCATCGCCGCCCCCGCCATCACCCCGGGCATGTACTTGTCGGTGTGGAAATTCGGATTCCCCGGCGACCAGCCGTTGTGCCATCCGGGCCAGGCGTCCAGGTCGGTCATGATGTAGCCCATGGCCGCCTGCATGGGCCCGCCGACCGGCTGGCCACCCGCGAGCAGGTCGGCCATGGCCCAGTCATGGGGGAAGCTGCGCAGGGCGCGTGAGGTCGGATTCAGGAAATCGTCCTGGTAGCGGCGTTCGATCCACAGGTTGGGCCCCGGCAGCTTGGGGGTCGGCATCCGCTGGCCCGACAGGGCCCGGGCGATGCGGACATCGATCGCATCGAGCCGCTTGCGGATGGCGCCGGCCTGCTGTTCCCGCGCCTTGTCTCCCTTCACGTCACCCAGGGCCGTGAGGGCGGCCTCGTCAGCGGCGGCGGCATCGAGCGCTTCGCGCACCGCCTGGGTCAGGGGGGTGTCGCGCCCCGCCCCCAGGTCGGCCCGCAGCCGGGCGAGTTCCGGCTTGCCGATCAGGATGTTGGGACCGGCCTTGGCCGGATCCCGGGGCCAGGACAGGATGTACCGGTTGGCCTGGGCATCGAGGGTCCAATCGGTGTGGCGGCGGACCAGGTTGTTGAGCCACACCACGTCGGAGCGCTGGCCGGCGATCAGGCCATACGCCCGGCCACCGTACCAGCCGCTCTCGGAATCGCCGTCGTTGCCACCGCCGCCGCCACCGTCGCCGAGCGGGAAGCGGGCCTGGCCGCGGGTCCCGTCATAGGCATTGGCGCTGATCGTCGCCTGGTACGGGCCGACCCATTTCGAGGCATAGGCGGCGATCACCCCGTAGGCCGGGGCGGTGGCCGAGGGGCCGGGCCCGCCCTTCGGCTGCGGTCCGCCGCGGGTCATGATGAAATCCTGGGCGCCGCCGCCGCCCTGGTTCCAGCGCGGACGGAGCAGGGCGAACGGCCGGCCCTTCTGGTCCGGACGGGGCCGGGCCTCGACCCAGCCCTGATCGACGTTGCCGCCGAAGACATCGTAGAGGAACCAGCGGACCCAGGTCACCGTGTCGAGGGCCGGGACCGCCTCCCCGGCAGCCCCCTCGGGGCGGCCCCAATGGATGGTGTACTGGTGCATGCCCCAGTCGGGGACCGCGGGATCCCGGGGGAGGCGGTAGCGCTCGGCCACATCGATCCACGGATCGCCGCCGGTGAAGCGCAGGGCCACCTCGTAGGACCGCTCGCGACGCGGGATGGACTCGGTCGGGATGGTGTCGGCCGGCCAGCGGAAGGAGTGCTTGCCGAGCAGCACCGGCACCGCCTCGACCGTCCCCTCGGCACCTTCGTCGGCGAACACATAGCGCAGCCGCAGGTCCGCGAACACGGGACCCCGTGCGGTCCATGTGGCCTCGACGCGTTGCACCCGGCTCGTCCCGGCGAACACGGCGCGGCCATCCCAGGCGGTCTCGCCGGCGGCGCGCAGGCCCGCGAGCCAGTGCGGCACCTCCTGCAAGGGCCGTCCCGCCGGCAGGCGGGCATAGTCCGCCACCCGGATCTCGGCCCGGCCGGTATCCACGCTGGTGATGCCGTCCCCGGCCACGATGCGCAGCGCCGGGGCGCTCGCGAGACCGGGATGGATCTCGACCTGGATCGGATCCGTCGACCGGTTCGCCCGGTGGGTGGCCACGAACCACAGCCGGTCCCGGCCGGGGGCCGCGTCCCGTTCGATCTGGGCCGGGCGGGTCGCGCCGGCGGCGGGCAGCACCACCGACAGCGGCTCCCGGTACGTTCCCGCAGGCACCTCCAGGGAGACCAGGTCCCAGGGCCAGTCCAGGGCGAGGTCGTTGGGGATGGTCCGCACGTCCACCGCCGGCAGGGCCGCGGCGATGAGAAGCAGGGGAAGCAGGCGCATGCGGGATGCTGAGGCATGCCACCCCGGTGGAAACCATGGTTCCCTGTGGATCCGGTGCTGTGCACCGGGTCGGGGAACACCCATGCAGCAGACGGCGGCGTCCGGGTCACGGGCGGTGGCCCACCCCGTTGGGGGCGCTCAGAGGTTTAGCCGAAACCCCGACCGAGGAGTTTCGGATCAATCTCTCAGTGCGCGGTGCTGCTCATCGCCTTGCGCACCCCGACCAGGGTGGTGCGCACCTGGTTCTGGAGCTCGCCGACCCCGGATTTGCTCCAGCCGAGGGGTGGGATGAACGCGGTGTCCTCGACCATCCGGTCGAGATCCGTCTGGGCCGCGCGGAGGAATTCCTGGGCGGCGCGCAGCTTCGTCTGGCCCGCCTTCACCTGGAGCACGGTCATGTCCTGCTGGGCGAACCAGCCTTCCACCTCGGCCAGGCGGGTGCGCGTGCCGTCCTGGGCCTTGAGCCAGGCGGTCCACCGGGCGGGATCGCCGCCGAGCTGCTGGGCGACCTCGCGCCGGTTGAAGGCCGTGCCCACGATGGCGTGGAGGGCGTTGCGCGGATCCGGCTGGTCCGCGTGGACCGCCAGGGTGTCGATGGCCGCGCGCATCGCCGGCAGGTCCTTGGCGCCTTCGCCGGTGATCCGGCCCAGGGCCTTGGCGGCGGCGATGCGGGTCTGGGGCGAGGCGAGGGCCGCGGTCAGATCCTTCACCTGGACATTCGCCCGGGTGCGGCCGTCGGGAGTCTTGAGATCGACCAGGCTCTCGCCGTGGAGCTGGCCGAGGAATTCCATGTCGATGCCCGCCGGCGGCTGGGCGCACAGGCGGGGCAGCAGGGCCATGCAGGCGGCCTGCGCCCCGGTCAGGCGCAGCCGATGCACGGCCTTCAGGGCGCCGACCAGCTCCGCTTCGGGGGTGCCCTCGGTGAGCTTGGGAGCGATCTCGCGCCCATAGCGCTCGCGGTCCTTGGCCGCCTGGGGGCCGTCGGTGATGCCGACCTGGGGGCCGCCCATCGCCTCGAGGGCGAGGGCGCGCACCGATTCCAGCGGATGCCCCAGGAGCGGCAGCAGCTTGGGCATCAGGCCGATGGTCGCCCGGCCGACCAGCACCTGGCGCAGGGCGGGATTGGCGGCGGCGGCCTCGGCGATCGGCGATTTGGCATCGACCAGGCCGATCACATAGCCGGCGCCGCGATCGCCACGTTCGAGCACGGTGGCGAGCCCGCTCAGGGCGAACTGGACCATGTCGGACGCTTCGCCCGGGGCCCGGGCGATGGCGCTCAGGATCTCGGGCACGTCCTCGGCGTGGGCGTCCTGGCGCAGGGTGAGGATGCGGATGGCGCTTTCGCGCAGGGCGCGCGGCGCCGTCTGGTCCACCGCCCATTCCGGCAGGGCGCGCGGCAGCGAGGCCCGGCGGTCGCCTTCCGCATCGTAGATCCGGCCGATCGCCGCCAGGGCGGCGGTGCGGATCGCGGGATCCGTGCGCCGGTCGGCCATCAAGGCCAGCGCATCCACCGAGCGCGCCAGCTCGGCGATGCGCACCTGGGCCTGCCATGGGCCGCGGTCGGCGCTGATCGCGCCCATGACCTCGCCGCGGTCCGCCTTGACCAGTTCGACGAACTCGCCGGCGAGCTGCTCCGCCCGCTGGAGCTGGGCCGCATCCGGGGCCGTGGCGCCCTCCGCCGCCCGGCAGGCATCGAGCGCCGAGAGCTTGAGGGAGATCATCACCGGCTTCCAGGCGAGCAGGGCGGTCACCGCCACCACCACCGCCGCGCCGGCGATGACCAGATGCCAGGGGATGCGTCGGCCCTGGGGCTGCGTCCGCGCGCTCCGTTCGCTCGGCCGGGCGGCGGTGGTGCGCTCGCTGCCGCGGGCCGCCGCGGTGCGCTCGCTTGGCCGGGCGGCAGCGGTGCGTTCGCTGCCCCGCCGCTCCGGGGCCGGGACCTTCACCGGCTCGGAAGGCCGGGTGCTGTGGGGGTCCGAGGCGGTTTTCCGGACGGGGCGCGGGGGGGGCATGGCCCGGTCACCCTCGGGTCTGGCGGCGCGGTGCATCCGTGCGCTCCGGCCGGCCCGCCGGGGGGAGTCAAACAGGCCGGATCAGTCCCCGTCCGCCGGCGGTGGGACCGGGGATGGGAGGCTCTGCGGCCTGATCCGCGACCGGCCCCAGCCGGGGCAACGGGTCCCCCGCGGCCGGGGCGGCGGCGAGGCAGAACGGGAGCAGGCGGAGCATGGGGGATGCTAC
>CAMCAC010000045.1 GCA_945872305.1 Candidatus Kuenenia stuttgartensis
CGGGCCCGGCGCTCGCCGAGATCCGCCAGGACGGCCTCCAGGAGAAGGTCCTCCTTGGTGGCGAAATGCATGTAGACGGTGCCCTTGGCGACCCCGGCCCGGTCGGCGATGTCGCCGACCCGGGCGGGGCCGAAGCCCTGCTCCGCGAAGATGGCGCGGGCGGCGGCGACGACGGCGGCACGCTTCGCGGCGGGGGCTCCTGCCATGGTCGGGAGCATGCGCCGCGCGACCGCAGCGCCACGGCGATCAGGGAACCGGCACCCCGCGCACGGCTTCACCGGACATGCGGAGCGTCACCTGGACAGGCTGGACCGAGTCCGTCACCGCGCTCGATCCCCCAGGCGACGCCGGATCCGACACCTCGACCAACGGCAGACCGGCAGGATTCGTGGACCTGGATCGCCGTGAACGGTTGAACTCGTCGTCCGGGATGGTGAACCCACCGTTCAAGCCCGCATGCGGCACATCGGAGCCCAGGCCCAGGGGCGACACCGGCCGTTCGCCGGAATCTCCGGGCGGGATCATGCCGGCTCCGGACCGGGTGATCGACGGGAGCGGCACGCGGTCATCCATTCCCAGGCGGGCGCCCTCCATCCGGTACCAGCCGCCATTCAGACCGATGAATTCCGGATCACGCAGGATGCCGGACGGCGACGCCGTTCCACCGCCTCCATGATCGGGCTCCACGAGGAGATGGGGCGCGCTCACCCACACACCGGCGATGGCCTTGGGATCCGCGTCGGTGCCATCCTCGGTCGACGGAGAGCGGCCCAGGAGCAGCGCGAGGATGCCGAGGATCAGCGCAACCAGGGCGGCGGCGCGCCGCCAAGCCCGCGCGCGGGAACCGGCTGCTGGTGCGGGCCCGGTGTGCGCACCCGGTGCGACAGCCCCGACCGCCGGACGCGGCCAGGGGGATCCGGCGATGAGCAGCAGGAGACTGCACCCGAGGGAGGTCTCGACGCCGCGCCGGCGCAGGGATTCGCGCAGGGACGTCAGACCCTGGTGCAGGCGGCGATGGATCGTGGTCGCCGGCGTCCCGGTCACCGCGGACAGGCTGGCCAGGGTGGCACCCAGCAGGTAGTGGCGGACGATGAGATCCCGCTCCGGTGCGGGCAGATCCTCCACCGCATCGAGGACATGGCGGCAGACCTCATCCGGAGCACCAACGGCCGCCGGGGCCGCGGCGGGCAGGGTGCTGCTCGATCCGATCAAACGTCCACCGCGGCGATCCCGGCGCAGCCAGTCGATCGCCAGCCGCGTCGCCGTGGCATGCAACCATCCGCTCAGGCTGGTCGAGATCTCATCGGCGTGTTCAGCCAACCGCCAAAATGTCTCCTGGACGACGTCATCCACCGCCGACGGGTCGTTGAGCACCCGCCGGCACGCCGACTGGACCAGGACCTGGTGACGGGCGACGAGATCTGCAAAGGCCCGTTCATCCCGGTTCTCCCGGAAGCGTGCCAGCAAATCGGTGTCGACGATATCCATGACCTCTCCGCTGCGGGCCAGCATCTGATGAACGGACGACGAGGCCAGCGACAGCCGGCGAGCATCAGACCCGAACCTGAGACACCCGCCATCGGACCTCGATCCGAGGTGGTCGGCTTCCCGAAGACCCAGGCGCTCCACCCGTGCATCCGAACCCGGGGAACGGGCCCTCGCCATCAGCCGTCTTGACCAGGCCAGGACCCGCGCATATTCCGCCCCTCGCTGGCACGGACCCCGTAGCTCAGTTAGTTAGAGCGCAAGATTGTGGCTCTTGAGGCCGCGGGTGCGAGCCCCGTCGGGGTCCCCAGCGTGAAACCCTTGGTGAAAACCAAGGGTTTCTTTTTTATACGGTTCTCACCGGGCATGGCCGGACCTCGGAGGGATGGTCCTGGCCACCCTTCCGGGCGTTCCGAGGCATTCCACAGCCCAACAGGCCGATGCATCGTGCCCTGGGAGGCCGGCGCCCGGTCTCGGGAGCCGGCCTCCCAGGGCCGCCGCTCACACCGCCTGGGCGAGCAGTCCCTGGACCCGCTTGGCGAGGCCGGCGCCGTCCACCGGGCGGGCACCGGCGGCGAGCAGGGCGCTGTCGCGCAGGATGCCGAGCCAGTCCTTCACCTGGTCCCGCTTGCCCTCGTCCGCGTGGAGGGCGGACAGCTTCTGGACCAGCGGGTGGTCGGGATTCAGTTCCAGGATGCGCTTCTGCTCGGGGATCGGCTGGCCGCTGCGGCGGAGCAGCTCCTCCATCTGCGGGGTCAGGCTCCACTGGTCGCCGACCACGCAGCACGGGCTGTCCGCCAGACGGGCGGTCAGGCGTACCTCGCTGACCCCGGCGGCATCCTTGGCGAAGCCGAGGAAGCCCTCCATGGCCTTGGCCTTGTCGGCCAT
Source organism: Candidatus Kuenenia stuttgartensis (assembly GCA_945872305.1). Taxonomy (GTDB): domain Bacteria; phylum Planctomycetota; class UBA11346; order UBA11346; family UBA11346; genus CAMCAC01. The sequence continues at coordinate 2,374 of CAMCAC010000045.1, forward strand.
GGCGGATTCATCGAGGCCGCTGGCACCCAGGCTGATGTTCACGAGGTCGCGGCCGTCGAACTGGCGGAAGTGCTGGGCCACCCACTCGTCGACAGGGTCGACGAAGAAGAGCACTTCCTTGCCCGCCTTCACATAGCCCTCGATGAGCGGGCTGGCCTTGGCGACCTCCAGGCTGGGGGCGGTCAGGGCGTAGATCTTCTTGTCGTCGGTCTGGTTGCGGCGGCAGTAGTCCTCGAGTCCGGTGACCGCCGGGCGGGCCGGCTCGCCGTCGGCGGCGGGGGCGGTGGTCCAGGTGGACGGCCAGCGCACGATGCGGGCGACCTTGTCCTTGTGGTCCTGGTCGTTGACCAGGGCCTCGCGCAGGATCGGGCCGAAGGAACTTTCGATGGCGGTGAAGGCGGTTGTGTCCTTCTCGTCCTCGCTGCGGCCCAGGGCGACCAGGTGGTCCACCACCCGCTTGGTGAGCTGGCGGCGCAGCTTGGCAACCGTCTCGTTGCCCTGGAGCATCTCGCGGCTGACATTCAGCGGCAGGTCGTCGCTGTCGACCACGCCGCGCACGAAGCGCAGCCACTCCGGCAGCAGGTCCTTGCAGTCCTCCATCACGAACACCCGGCGGACGTACAGCGACAGGCCGCGCCGGTCGCGGTCGAACAGGTCCATGGGCCGTTCGCTCGGCACAAAGAGCAGGGCGGTGAACGACAGGGAACCCTCGACCGTGGTGTGCAGGCGGGTTGCCGGCTTGTCCCACAGGTGGAACGAGCGGTAGAACTCCTCGTACTGCTCCTCGGTGATCTGGTCCTTGGGCCGGGTCCACAGGGCGGTGCCCGCGTTGGCCTGCTCCCACTCGCCCTTGTCGTTCTTCACCGAGATGGCCACGCCCATGTAGTCGGCGTGCTTCTTGACCAGGAAGCGGATGCGCGACGGCTCCAGGAACTCCTTGGCGTCGTCCTTGAGGTGCAGGGTCACCGTGGTGCCCCGGGCGGTGCGGGCGATCGTCTCGGTGGTGAAGCCGCCGTCGCCGGCGCTCTCCCAGCGCACCGCCTGGTCGGAGCCGGCCTTGGCGCTGCGGCTCTCGACGACGACCTTGTCCGCGACCATGAAGGCGGCGTAGAAGCCGACGCCGAACTGCCCGATCAGGCCGGCGCCCTTGCGCTGCTCCTCGGCCAGACCTTCCAGGAACGCCTTGGTCCCGGAACGGGCGATGGTGCCCAGGTTTCCGACCGCCTCGGCCTCGGTCATGCCGATGCCGGTGTCGCGGATGGTCAAAGTGCCCTGGTCCTTGTCCGCCTCGACCTCGACCCCCAGGGTCTCCCCGGCGGGCAGCAGACCGTGCTCGGTCAGGGCCGCCACCCGGAGTTTGTCACAGGCATCGGCGGCGTTCGCAAGCAGTTCCCGGAGAAAGACTTCGCGATCGCTGTACAGGGAATGCACCACCATGTGGAGCAGGCGGGCGGTTTCGGCTTGGAAGGCGTGTTGGGTCATGGCGACAGGGCATTAGCAAGTGGTGGGCCATGTCTCCCCATTTTTCGGGGAGGGGGGAGGGGGCGGTGGGGATACGGAGCGGGTTGGTGGGGGAATGGCGGGGCGGGGATGGATTGAGGCGCTCGGCGAGGACGCTGCATGCACGGATGCCGGCCCCCTCCCCCCTCCCCCCTCCGCCTTCCCCCGAACCAGCGCCCACCGCGCTCTTCGGCGGCGCCTTCGACCCCCCGCACCTCGGCCATGTGCTGGCAGCGGTCCATGCCTTCGCCAGCGGTGGCGCCGGGCAGGTGTGGGTGCTGCCGACGGCCCAGCACCCCTGGGGCAAGCAGACCCGGCCGTTTGCCGAGCGCCTCGACCTGTGCCGGGCGGCCTTTGCCGGGCTGCCCTTCGTCAGCGTGCGGGATGACGAACGGGACAATCCCAGCGGCACCACCTGGGACCTGCTCGATCTGCTGGAACGCCGGGATCCCGGGACGCGGTTCGTGCTCATCGGAGGCACCGACACGGGCCGGGACCTCCCCCGATGGTACCGCGGTGAGGAGCTGGCCCGCCGGTTGCCGGTGCTGGTCATCCCCCGCCGACCCCTCGATGACCATCCGGCGGCCCTGCCGGCGATCAGTTCCTCCCTGGTCCGGGAGCGCCTGGCGGCGGGCCTGCCGGTGGACGACCTCGTGCCCGCGGCGGTGGCGTTGCTCCTGCGGCGCGGCTGAGCGGGTTTGGCCCGGGGCTTGCGTCACCCCCCGAATCGGAGGTACCTTGCCATGATCGCGACGCTCGAGGACTGCCCTGTGGATACCATCACCGTCGACACCATGATCAAAGGGCCCATCGAGGTCCCCGCCGACAAGGTCATCACCCTCGTCGGACCGCTGCTCGGATTCGAGCACTTGAAGCGGTGGATCATCTACCAGACCGACGCCGGTCCGCTCTACTGGCTGCAGGCGGTCGAGGACCGCCGGGCGGCGTTCTGCCTGATCGCGCCGTTCCAGGCGGGGATCAAGGTCGACATGGACATCACCCCAGCCGATGCCCATGACATCGGCGCCGCCTCCGCGGACCAGATCGACGTGTACACCGTGGTGGTGCTCGACAACGATCCCGGCCAGATCCGCACCAACCTCGCCGCCCCGATCCTCGTCTCGGCCCGATCCGGCCTGGGCAAGCAGGTCGTGCTCGAAGATCCCCGCCTGCCGATCCGCTTCCTGCTCAAGGATCTCGGCAAGGGCGGCGCCAAGGCTGGCTGAATGCTCGTCCTGGCCCGCAAGGTCGGCGAGAGCGTGGTCATCGGTGACGGGATCACCGTGACCGTGCTCGAGGTCGGCCGGTCGGGTCAGATCCGTCTCGGGATCGACGCGCCGAAGACGACCCGCATCTACCGCCGGGAACTGCTCGACCAGATCCAGGCCGAGAACCGCACCGCCCTCGCCTCGCCGGAGGCCCTCGCGCTGCTCGCCCGCATCCTCCCTCCAGCCTGACCGCGGACGCCGGGCGGTTGCGTCCCGGCCGGTCCTGGTCCACAATCGATCATGCCCCTCAACCGTGCGTCGTTCTCCGAGATCATCGAGCGGATCCACACCATCCCCTCGCTGCCCGAAGTGGTGACCGAGGTCTGCCGGCTGGTGAACGATCCGGACACCCACGCCAAGGAACTCGACGCGATCATCGTCAAGGACGCGGCCATGGGCGCCAAGATGCTGCGCATGGTCAACAGCGTCTATTACGGCCTGCCCCAGCCGGTGCGCTCCCTGGAGCAGGCGATCGCGATCCTCGGCTTCAAGACCATCCGCTCCATCGCCCTGTCGATCGGCGTCATCAACCTGTTCCAGCAGCAGAGCGCCGGCTTCAACATGAAGGCGTTCTGGACCCACAGCGCGGTGAGCGCGACCCTGTGCCGGATGATCGCCGGCAAGGCGCGCCTCTGCGATCCGGAACTGGCCTTCACCATCGGCCTGCTCAAGGACATCGGCAAGGTGATCCTGGTCGAGAACGCCCCGGATGAGACCAAGGCGATCATCGCCGTGGCCAAGGAATACAAATTGGGCTTCCATGTCGCCGCCCGCGAGGTGATCGACACCGACGATGCGGAGATCGGCTCCTGGCTGGCCAAGCATTGGGGCCTGGAACCGGCCATCGTCGATGTGATCCGCCTCCAGCATGACCTGCCCGGGGCCGGGGCCCATTCGCCCGAGGTCGGCAAGATCGTGGCCATGTGCCAGTTCGGCCGCTACCTCTGCTCGCTCAAGAAGATCCGCATCAGCGGCGACTGCGACGAACCGCAGCTTGATCCCGTGGTGTGGAGCCACCTCGGACTCGACAAGACCGCCCTGGTCGAGGTCCTCACGGTGATCAACGACGAAGTCGACCGCGCCCGCCAGCTCATGCAGATGGCCTGATCCACCCCGGCGGACCCTGGCCCCCGGCCGCTGGCCGGTGATGCTCACGCCATGATCGCTGAACGCGGAACCCTGTCCCTCACCCTGGTCGGGGTGCTCGACCGGGACGGCAAGACCCATGATCTGGTGGTCGCCATCCGCCGGGAACGGGGCGCCTGGGAATCCCGGGCCGACGGGCTGGCCCGCACCTTCAACGCCCCGGACCATCCCGTGCGGGTGCAGATGACCGACCCGGGCGACGGGGGGCTGCGCATCGGGATCCGCGCCGACATCCATCCGGATCCCTGGATCCTGGGTGGCAGCGGTACATGGACCGTGGATCTCTCCCCACAGGGCGATGGATGGACCGGTGCGTGGAGCGGGGCATTCACCCCGGCGCGACGGCCGGCAATCCCCGGGAGCGGTCCGGCCCGGGCCGTCTTCATGCCCCCGTTCACGGTCACCGGGATGAGACCGGCCGAACCGGCGATCCTCGACGAGTGGCGCAGCCGCGGCCCGGCGGGTCTGCTCGGCGACTGGACCCGCTGCGGCGACACCGGCGATGGCGGCGATCCCGGCTGGGATCAGCCGGTGGTGCGGGCGGTGGACCACGGCGTCCGACCGGACAGCGGGCTTGATGCCACCGCCCCCCTCCAGGCGGCCATTGATGCCTGCGCCCGGCAGGGCGGCGGAGTGGTGGAACTGCCGCCAGGACGGCTGGAGGTCGCCCTCGACCACGACGACGCCCTGCTCACCATCCGCCATGACCGGGTGCGGCTCCGCGGCGCCGGCAGCGGTCCCGACGGCACCCTGATCTACGCCCACCGGCCGGGCCGGGCCGACGATCCGAGGCGGATGTGGCGGGCGGGCCAATGGCCCCGGCTGCTCCACATCGGCCCACGGTCACCCCGGGACGAGGAGGACCATCCCGCGCCGGATCCCATCGCCGCCCGCATCGCCGGCGAGTCCGCCCGGGGTGACCGGGCGCTGGGGCTGGAGAGCGGCCATGACCTGAAACCCGGCATCCACCGCCTGGACCTCCATGAAACCGAGGATCTCGCCCTGGGCGATCGCCTCACCGCTCCCTCCGGACGGCGCGGCACGAACTGGCGGAAGCCCGGCCGGGCGATGGTCAGCCACTATGTCCGCGTCATCGCCGTCGAAGGCGACCGCGCCGTGCTCGATCATCCGTTGCCGGCAGCGGTCGAGCCGCGCTGGACGCCGGTCCTGCGCACCCCGCGACTGCTCCACGGCAACGGGGTTCGCGGCCTGCGCTTCGCCACCGCCTGGGACGAGGTCTTCGACCACCACCGCAGCGATGTGCACGACAACGGCTGGGACGGGATCCGTTGCGACCGGGTCGCCGGCCTGGAACTTGCGGACATCGTCTTCGAGTCGGTGACCACCGCCGCCAGCCTGAAGGATGCCTTCGCCAGCCGCTTCACCGGCCTGGCCATCCACGGCAACCCCGGCCATAACGGTTTCGGCCTCGGCGGCGCCTCGACCCGCTGCCTGATCCACCGCTGCCGGTTCGGGCGGGCCATGCATGCGGTGAACATGAACGGCACCATCGCCCAGAACGCCATCGTGGATTGCGAGGGCGACGAGCCCTGCGGCATCGACTTCCACGGTTCCCTCGGCCTGGACACCCTGTTCGATCGCCTGGCCGGCTGCGTCTGCACCGGCGGCGGCGCCGCCGAGAATGTGCCGCCCCGCCATGGCCCCGGGCTGGTCCTGTGGAACTGGCGCTGCGGCACCTTCCATCCCTACAAGGCGAACCATGCCCTGACCTGCATCGCCGACGCCCGGGAGATGCCGGGGTTCATCGCCGTCGGGGTGCACGGCCGCCGACCCCTGCACGCCCTCGACCACGACGGGAACCGGATCGGCGAGGGTCACGGCCCCTGGGGCCGGATCGAACATCTCGATCGCCCGACCACGCCGGGCAGCCTGTGGGCGTGGCAGCGGGGACAGTCCGCCCCGGGCTGAACCGGGACGCTACCAGTCCGCGAGGGGTTCCTCGCGCCAGGGACCGGGCGATTGCCGGTGCAAGGACCATTGGATCACCTGGTCGCTGCCATCGGCGATGATCTCGGCGGCAAGCAGGCGGATGCCGGGATTGGGGCTCTCCTCGGGCCGATCCGGTTCCAGGGGCAGGATCCGCCACTCCGCTCCGGTGGGAGCATCCAGGCGCAGCCACATGGTCACACCGCCCTGGCGCAGGGCGATGAGTGCCGGGCCGATCGGCTCGGGCTCCGCCGGCGTCACCACCGCACTGCGCAGGACGCGGCCGGCCGGTGCACGGATCTCGTCCCGGACCACGATGCCGGCCTCCGAGGTCAATCGCACGCCGCGGATCGCCCGCTCCGCCTGACTCCCCAGGACCGGACCGAGATCCACCAGGGCGGTCTGCTCATCGCCGTCCATGCATGCGGCCAGGACCGGGGCATGCCCAGCCACGCGGTGGCCTTGGCCATCGACGGTGATGGTGGCATGGGCCCGGGCATGGTGACGGAGGATGGTCCACCGGCCACCGCCCTCGCCGCCCTCCCACAGAGGCAGCCCTGCGGCCTCCAAGCGTCCGTAGTCGTCCATTCCGAGATCGGTCACCCAGCGCTGCCCGAAGGCATCCACGCACAGGCTGCCGGCATCCATGTGGCCATGATTCACTCCGGCCGAGCCAGCCTTCACGCCCACCCAGGTGGCATCGCGATCCCAACCGCTGCGATGCAGGACCACCGCCGACGGACCATCCCCACGCCAACTGCGGGCGGGCCGGATCGGACCGGTGGCGGCCGGGGGATCGCCGGCCCACAGCAGCGCCAGGGGCAGGAAACGCAGATCGTTCCCATCCGGTCGCACCGGTGTGTCGAGGAACCGGGCGATGACCTCCCACTCCCGGAGCATCAGCGCCGGCTCGCCAAGGATGCCGGCAAACCAGCCGAGGATCGCCTCGGGTTCGTCATCGGCGCCCGGATGGCCGTCGCCGTAGGTGAAACGCTGGCCCGAGGATCCGACCGTATGCATCGCGTAGCGGGCACTGGCCAGGAACCCGGGAGCATCCGTTATCAGCCCGGCGTCCCGACCGGTGGACCGCAGGGCGGCGGCGGTCAGGACCGAATAACTGGTCCCATAGCTCCAGTAGGAAGGGCCCTCGGGATAGGCACCGTCCGGCGCGTACACCGCCAGGGCGATGGGGATCATGGCCCTGGCCCGGGCCATGAGACGCTCGGCCAGGGCCGGATCATCCTCGTAGGTGGCCAACGCACCCAGGATGAGGCCTCCGTGGCAGACCTGGTTCCAGTTGTGGTGGGCATCCACCCACCAGCCGCCGGCATCGCCCGGAAGCAGTCCGTGGGTGCGGATCGCCGCACGCAGACGCAGGCGATCCGCTTCCGGCAGCGCCTCGTTGAACCAGTCCAGACCGATGGCCAGGGCCGTGGTCAACTCGGCGGTATCAAGGAAATGGTCGGGATTCCAGTCGGTGAAATCCGCTGCGGCGCGCATCGTCGCCAGCGCCAGATCGCGGCGCCCGGCCTCGCCGGTCACCATCCACGCCATGCCAGCAGTCAGGACCCGGCGCAGGACCATCCGTGCCATGCCCAGGAGCCGACGCCCCTCCATCCGCCGGACCGGCAGCGGCAGTGCCGCCATGGCGGTGGCTTCGGCGACGATCCGCGCCGCGAGACGGCCGCGCAGGCCGGTATGCCGATGCAGCCCGGCCAGGGACCGGGCGCGGGCGCCGTCGAGGAGGAGGGTGGGGCTCGGCTGGGCCATCATCGCACCGCGGATACGGCACGACGACGGCTGGGCGTGGTCATGCCGCCGGTCATCGGCCGGAAACGGCGGGCGCAACCGCATGTGACGCCACCGCCACCCGTTCCGCCGGGCCATCGGCGCCCGGCTCGCAGAGGCCGCCGCCGCCCTGTGACCGCCGTGCGGATCAGCGGTTCTCCCAAGTGTACTTGCCGTCCTTAAGGGTGCCCACAAAGGTCCGGCCGCCGGCGACGACCTTCAGTTCGCCCTGCTTCCAGCCAAGGGTGACCGGGCTGGTGCCGACGCTGCCGGTCTGGTAGAGGGCTTGGTGCTTGGCCCAGTCATGCACGGCTCCACCGCGCTCGACCACGGGCCAGCCCTGCTCGGAGAGGGTCAGGCCCACCTGCTGGCCGCGGGAGCCGGTGGCCGTGACCCGGCCCTTGGCCAGCCCGCTGGCATCGACCTTCGCAGTGCCGGTCACCGCCGCCTGGAACGCCGCGAACGAGGCGTGGTCCGGGGCCTCGCCGACCTCCATATACAGACCGCACGGCCCGCTGCCGTCGCCATTCCAGGTCACGATCGTGTCGTCCGGATAGCGGCTCCCGGTGATCTGGCCGGTCTTCTTGTCCTTTTTCGCGAACAACTTTTCGGCCGCGCCGGCATCGATCTCACCGCCAGTCGCGGCGATGGGCCGGAGCGCCAGCCATGTCCGTTCGCCCTGGACGAAGGTCCAGCCAGCCTGCTGCGACACCGTGGCCGAGACCGGGATGCTGAGATGGAGGTCGGCCTTCGGTTCCTTGTTCACCCACAGGATCGCATCGCGATGCTGGGCCACCTGGTCCTTGCCGTTGGTGGCGGTGGCGTGGCCCTTGTAGCCCTGCGTCCCTGAGAATGCGATGAGCGTGGCGACGCCACGCTTGGATTCCTGCCACCCCAGACGGAAGCCATTCACGTCCCCGCGGTGCATGAACGGCAGGGTTCCGACCTGGAAGGTGCGGCCCACGTGGAGAAACACGGGGTACTCGACCCGGTCCTCGCCGCCCGTCTTCTCGAACCACCCGGCGTAGGTGGGCTTGGCCTGGAGGATCTCGACCGGCTTGGCGAAGTCCTTGCGCGACAGGGCGAGCACCGCCGCCGGCGGCCGGTAGGCGCTGGTCGCCATGTGGATGAAGTCGCGATACGGCTTGCTCTCCTTGGCCTCATCATTGTCGCCGAACCACAGCCACGCCTCGCCAGCGAAGCCCTCCTTGGGACCGACGTTGTTGTAGTCTCGGGCGTTCGGAGCGATCACCGCGCCCTTGAAATACGCAGTCGCGGCGACCGTGGACAGGTAGTCGAGCACGCCCTTGGCCAACGCCTTCACCTCGGGATCCTTGGCGAAGTCATAGACTTGCAGGTAACCGACGATGGTGTGGGCCAAGTAGTTGGCACTGTCCCACTCACCCATGCCGGTGGTGAAGCAGGCGGTGGCGTAGGCCCGGATGCGCTCCTTGTACTTCGCCGTGACCTGGGCGTTCCCTGTCTCCTCGGCCATCAGGTACACGGCACCCTCGCGCATGGCACGCAGGTTGTCGGTGTTGCGGACATCGACCCACGAGTTGAAATACTGGGGAGTCCAGCCCCCTTCCTTCGCCATCTTCAACGCTTCGCGCTGGCCCGGGGGCACGAACGCGGAATGCGGCCGACGCAGGGGATCCTGCTCGGTCCAGATCCGCGCCGACTCGAACATCTTCTGCCGGTACTCCGGGGTCAGATACTGGCCCAGCCAGAAATACTTCCGGGTCTGGCTGCGGATGGTGAAGCAGGGATACCAATCGACCATCAGCGTGTGCTTGTTCCAGCCATCCACATCGTCCGCCTGCAGGAACTGGAGCGCGTCCCGCTGTCCGTTGGCGAAGTCGATCAACGCATGCGGGTAGCTCTGCTTCTCATTTTCGAAGTAGGTGTTCCCATAGCGGCCATTGAACTGCCCGCGGTAGGCCTCCAGGGCGCGCTGGATGCGCTCCTGATAGGCCCGCTCGTCGGCCTCGGGAAGGACGTTCAGGAACTCGGAGGCGATCGGATAAGGATGGATGACCGTACGGCCCTCGACCACCTCGACCCGCTCCCCCGTGGGGACGGGTGAGGGCTCCGCGGCGGGAAGGACGGCGGCGAGCAGGAAAAGGGAGATGCGCATGATTGACCTTCAACGCGGGGAATGGCGTGTTGTGACGCGAATTATGGCCTGGGAACGGGGGGCCAAACCGGCCTCGGACCGCATGGCGGGTGTGCGCATCACACCCGATCGCGGTCAGACATCGGTCAGGCTGATCCGCGCCCGATCCGGGGTCATGCCGCGCGCGGCGCGGAAGGTCCGGTGAAAATGGGTACGGTCGGCAAAACCGGAGTGCACCGCCACCTCGACCACCGGCAGGTCGCTATCATGCAACAGGGCTTCGGCGGTGGCGATCCGCGCCTCGGTGAGCAGGGACTTGAATCCCCGGCCACAGACGGACCGGACGACCCGGCTGGCCTGGAACCGGGACAGCCCCAATGCCGCCGCCAGATCATCGAGCCCCACCGGTTCGCGGTGATGCACCTCGATCCAGTACAGGATGCGGTCCTTGCGCCGCGCCGGCGGTGGCGTCCCGCGCTCGACCCGCGGGCCCTGGGGCCACGCGGCGTGGTCGTCCTCCCAAACACGCAGGCGGGCGGCGAGTTGGCGCAGCGCCTCCAGCACATCCTCGCCGCCGGCGGCGATGGGGCCGGCGAACAGGACCCAGGCCAACCGGTCACCGCGCCATCCAGGCACCGCCGCTTCGGCGACGCCGGCCGGGCAGGTCCGCAGCATGCCGTCGCGCTGCCAGGACAGATCCTGGCGCAACAGGCGCACATCGAAGCGGACGCAGACCTCCGGGTCCACCGCCTTCGCCGCCCGGCAGCGGGGGTGGCGGTGGGCCAAGCGTTCAGCCCCGACCAGGGATCGCAGCCGACCGTCGAGATCGTGGACCGAGACCAGCGTCCCGGTCAGCCGTTCGAACGCGGCGATGGCATCCAGCGGCACCGACATGCCGGCAGGATCACCCGGATAGCAATATGTGCAACACGGGGCGCAACCGTCGCCACCCCGATCCCGCCGCCGGCCGCCAGGATCGGCCGGCATGACCAACACCCCTGTTCCCCGCATCCTTGTCGCTGGCGCCGGCCCCGCCGGATTCGCCGCCGCCCTGGCCGCCGCCCGCCTGGGCGTGCGGGTGGTGCTGGTGGAGCCGCACCCGGTCCTGGGCGGGATGGGCACCGCCGCCCTGGTCAACAATTTCTGCAACGCCTACAACGACTGGACCCGGTTCATCATCGGCGGCATCTTCGCCGAGGTGCGTGCCGCCCTGATCCGGCGCGGGGCGCTGTACGAGACCCGCTGCATGGAGCCCTATGAGCCGGTGGCCTACGACCGGCTCCTCGGCGACCTGCTCGATGGGGCGGGGGTGGAACGCCTCCACGGCCGGCGGATCACCGCCGCCGCCGCTGACGGTGCCGGCCTGCGCGTGACCCTCGACGATGGGATGGTGCTGGCCGTGGACGGTGCCGTGGACGCGAGCGGTGATGCCACCGTGTGCCGCCTGGCCGGCGTCCCCGCCCGGCTCGGCCGGGACGGCGACGGCGCGGTGATGCCGCTGACCATGTGCTACCGCATCGCCGGCATCGACCTGGATGCCGCCAAGGCGGGCTGGCCGAATTCCGTCGATGGACGCAACGGTGAGCAACGGCCGGTATACATCGACCCCAACACCGGCGAACGCAATTTCTTCCACAGCGGCCACAGCCCGTTCATCGATCCGATGATCGTCGCCGACCGATCCGCCGGCCTGCTCGCGATCCCCCGCGACCACATCGCGGTGATCCAGGGCGTGCCCGGCTGCCCCGGCGAGGCGACCGTCAACTATGGCCGCGTGTTCCTGAAGGATCCCACCGACCCGGCCCAGCTCGCCGCGGCCACCGCCGAGGCCGAGGCCCAGGTCCACGACGGCATCGCCTTCTTCCGCCGCCGCCTGCCCGGCTTCGCCGACATCCGCCTGGTCGGCATGGCACGCCAGATCGGCATCCGCCAATCCTGGCAGATCGAGGGCCTGCACCGCCTGACCGCGGACGAGTGCTTGGCCCTGACCCAGTTCCCGGACGCCATCGCCCAGTGCTGCTACATGATCGACATCCACGAGCCGGGCAGCGACAAGACCACCTGCAAGGTCCTGCCGAAAGGCACCCACTTCGACATCCCCTGGCGCAGCCTGGTCCCGGCTCGCGGGCCGGAACGGCTGGTCGCCGCCGGCCGGTGCATCTCGTCGGACGCCGGCGCGATGGCGAGCTTCCGGGTCCAGCCCTCCGCGATGGCCATCGGCGAAGCCGCCGGAGTCGGTGTCGCCCTCGCCGCCCTGCGCGGCATCGGGGTCCGCGACCTGCCCGCCGCGGCGGTCCAGGACCGCCTGCGCGCGACCGGCGGCATCCTGGAATGATCAGCCCGGCAGGGCGATGCGATGGGTACCGGGCAGCAGGCGCCGGCCGCGGATGCGCACGGGCACCGGTGAGCGGATCTCCGCGTGGTCGTCGCTGATCGCCACGGTCACCAGGCCGTACGGGGTGGGCACCCGCCCGCGCACCCGGGACTGGCCGGTGGCCACCGGTGCGAACGCCACCTCCGCCATCCCTGGCGCCGCCGGGGTGACGCCCAGGACCAGGGACGCCGCCGCCAGCACCGGATAGGCGCCCCAGCCGTGGCAATCGCTGCGCGGATTGCCGTCGGATTCCGGCCAGGTGGCGAGATCCGGATCGGCATCCATCTGGCGGATCCAGCCATCGACCAGGGCAAGGGCCCGCCGCGGAGCGCCGGCTGCGCGCCAGGCTTCCGCCAGATGCCAGGTGTAGAACCGGGTTCCGGCCTGGGCCGCGGCGGCATCGCCGGTGATGGCTGCGAGGGCGCGCCGGGCGGCGACGCCCCGCAACAGGCCGGCGTGGACCGCCTCGACCTGGGCGTGGACCGAGCGGCTGCGTCGGGCCGGGGTGTCCCAGACCACACCGCCGTCCAGACAGGTCGCCGCCACCGCCTTGACCAAGGCTGCTCCGTCCCGTTCCCAGCGCCTTGCCAGTTCCGGCCAGCCCGCGGCCCGTTCGAGTCCCGCCAGGGCGGCACAGGCCTGGGCGGCGAGCAGCGAGATGATCGCCGATCCGCCGTCCGGATCCTGGGGCGCATTGCCGGCGGTGAACGCCTTCGACCAGTCGACGAACGGCGCCATCAGGCCGGCGCCGATGAGCCCGTCGGGACGACGGCGGGACAGGAACGGCTCCAGCCCCCGGCGCGCCGCCGGGAGCAGCGACGCCACGGTGTCCGCCGCGCCGCGCCACCGGTGCAGCTCGCCGATCGCGCCCACCCACTGCAGGGTGAAGGTGTCGATCCGCTGGGGTGACCGGCCCGGGGCCCGGCAGGGGATCAGGCCGTCCGGACGCTGGGCGTCGGCGAGATCGGTCAGCGCCTTGCGCGCCAGACGGTCGTCGTTGTACAGAAGGTACTGGGCGATGGCCTGCACCCGGGTGTCCCCGGGGAACTGGCACTGCTCGTAGTGGGGACAGTCCCAGATCGCCTCGTGGGCGCAGGAGCGCAGGGTGCGGTCGCTGACCGCGAGCAGGCGGTCCCAGACCGGACCGGCGGCGAGGGTGAACCGGGTGGTGAACGGGAAGCCCGCATCGGCGATGCGGATCGGCATGAGGACCAGCGGCCGGTCGGCGGTGACGACCTCGACCACCAGGTAACGGCCGGAACGCAGCCAGCGGGGCATCCAGGTGCGATTCCGGCCGCCGTCCGGCTCGATCTCGTCCACGTGCCCCGGCAGATCGACCCCGTCCACGGTGCCCCGGGCCGCCAGCCGGCCGTCCGGGTGCCGCCCGGCCTCGCACCAGACCAGGCGGATCCGTGCGCCGGCGCCGCCGGACCAAGAGACGTCCGGCCAATGCACGCCCGAGGCGCCGCGATCCAGGATCCAGCGTCGCCGGCTGCGGGCCGGGATGCGCAGCGGGGCACCGCCCGCGGCCCAGGCCGCGGCGGCGGGATCGCCGGCGGGTTCCGCGCAGCGCCTCCACGGCAGCGGGATCTCGGCCATGGCGGGGATGGACTCCGGCCACGGTTGCACCCCGAGGGCGAGGTTGCCCCACACATCCAGCACCGTGCGCAGCCGGCGGACCGGCACCCAGGTCCCCGCCGGGCGACCGGGCCCGGCCCAGCCCCAGGGATGCTCCGCGGCGACGAAGCGTTCATGCACCCCCACCGGGCTGTAGCGACGGTGACGGCCCCAGCCGTCCTCGGGTCCCGGGCGCACCGCCGTGTCGTGGCAGCACCGCCACCCGTCCGGATCCAGATGATCGGACAGCGAACCGAGGCCGGCGATGGCGAGAAATCCGTCGGGGCCGAGCTGGGACTCACCAGCCCCGTCGCCGTCCTGGGCCACCGCCACCGCCAGCACATGCCGGCCGGCGGCGAGATCCGGCAGGACCACCTCGCGCACGCCCCAGCGGAGCGGATCCGACCGCGACGGACCACGCGCGATCAGCGCGCCATCCAGGCGCAGTTCATAGCGATGACACGCGGTGATCGCCAACCGCGCGCGGCGTAGCGGGGCGGCCAGGGTCAGGGTCCGGCGGAACAGCACCACCGCCCCACGGCGTGGCGCGGTGGGGTGCCACAGCCCGGGCACGGCACCCACAGGATGGTCGGGCGACAGCGGACCGGGCGCGGCGGCGAGGATCGGCATGCCGCAAGCCTGCCCGCCCGGAACACGGGTGGCGTGGTCACTCTGTGCGGTAGGCTTCATCCTGTGCCAGCCCCCCGCATCGCCCTGGGACCAGTCCATCCCCTCCTGCTCTGCGGCTACGACGGGGTCCATGGCCGGCTGCGACCGGTGACCGGATCCGGATGCTTGGCCATCGCCCTGCAGGTGGCTGGCACCACCCGCTGCCGGATCGGCGGCAGTCCGGTGCTCCTGCGGCCCGGCATGGCGGCCCTGCTCGACCCCGGCCGGGACGCCGAGGCGATCCTCTCCTGTCCAGGCTGCCAGGTCAGCGGCCTGGAATGCGACTGGCGG